>CAZELS010000078.1:0-2772 GCA_964513165.1 uncultured Candidatus Saccharibacteria bacterium | reverse complement strand
GATATAAGTGATTGGCCTTTAGAAGGAGAATTCTGTGCAGTAGGAATAATAGATGGAGAAGAGCCTACATTTCCAGCTCAAGGAGAAAAAGTTACATGGAATTGTATAATTGGTGAGAACAGTTTTGCAGTTAGAACTCATGCAAATGGTCTGAACGATATAGAAAAGGTTATCTGCGAAGCAACAAGAGATGAAGAGCCAGAAGAGGAAGAGGAGATAAAAGATGATGGCGAAGTTCTAGGGGAAAAAGAAGAACCTAAAGAAGAAGAGCCAGAACCAGAAGTGCTCGCTGCTGCTACAGTAGCAATAACAGATACAGCTGGAGGAAATACTTCAAGCTTCATAGCTATGCAAGTAATCCTTTTGATCAGTCTTGTATCTGCTATTTGGTCATACTTTGAGAGTTCTGAAACTCTTGCAGCTTTACGAAAAAAGAGTAATTAAAACAAAACTTATGGTTCTTTAATGGAAAAGGCAAAAAGATTGACAATAGTAATTATATTGCTAGTAACAACCGCTCTGTATACTTTTTTTGTATTCATTCCGAATATAAATCCAGACAGAGTGGTTGATACTAGTGAAGTTGAATTCTTAGAAGTTGAAGAGACAACTATAGACGTATTCAATCCCATTTCTTTTCTAGAAAATAGCTGGCCTTTAGAACAAGGTAAAACTAATATCGTTAAAGCCGAAATTCTTAATCGTGAACTCCCTACCTCTTGGGACGAAAAAGACATATTTTTTAAATACACATATCTTGGAGAATACAGCGATGAGGTACAAAATACCCTTGATGAATTAATGGCAACTGAATACCGTTGGGAAAATCAACTAGATGAATCAGGAAATATTGTAATGGGAGGACCAATTTTGAAAAGAGATGGAATATATCAACTTCATTCACACAATGCTTTTTCTTTAGCAAACAAATATTTCCTTCTAGGAGAACTCACAGCCAGGTACAGCAACACAGGAGAATTGGTAGGAACGGAAATAATGTTGGGAAATGTTAAATTACGAGCCATATGGGAGAAAGACACAAGACTGTTAGAAGATGATAAGGGAATCCCAGGGGCTCAACTAATCATCTCAACATGTCTTGAAATTGATGGAGACAGAAGGTTACTAACAGGATGGGAAATCGTTCAATAGCCCATAGAGTGTACCTACCTAAAAATCGTTACAAACCTTTCATTTTCACCAACATATTCAAAATTTACTTTGTAAATTTTAACTTTTTTCTTTTTTAAAAAACCCTCCAGCTCTTCAAAAAATTTCTCTCCCCACTCTATAGCTAAAACATTTTGTTTTTGAATGTAGTTTGTAAAACCAACACTCTTTAATTCATCCCAAGAATATACCTTCCAAGTATCAATATGGACAAGCTTCCCAACCTTTTCACCAAGTTTGTAGTCATATTCATTTAAAATATTGTAAGTAGGGGACTTAATCAATTTTTTTATTTTCAATTGTCTCCCTATCCCCTTAGCAAATTGAGTTTTTCCCGTTCCAAGCTCACCACTAAGAAGAAAAACAACACAATTTTCTCTCAAGTCATCCAAATACCTCAACATAGCTGTAGTACCAAAAGCAACTGTTTCCTCTGCATTGTAAGTATATGCAGAAAGTTCTGCATTCTTTTCCTTCAAAGACTTTTTGAAACTAACCTTTCCCTCCCTAAGTACATTCATTGTATTCAAAGTAGTATCAACAACAGTAGAAGCCTCATTCTTTGGTAACTTTCCACCATCAATGATTAAATCAATGAGCTTTTTCTTTTTTTCAGGAAGATCTTTCAACAAAGCCTCTACACTGTAAGGCTTTGGATCGTATGACATATTTGCAGAAGTTGCTGTAAAAGGTTTTCCAAAAACTTTTGAAATTTCAAGAACTAGGGGATAGGCGGGTACTCTGACACCCAATGTACCAGATTCAGATTCAACCTCCTTCACAACCCCTCCTAGGCTCTTAGAAACGACTGTGAGAGGGCCGGGGAGATAGTTGTCGTAAATGTTCTCAGCCATATCATTTAATTCAATATATTCTTTTGCCATAGCTTTTTCAGCCATAACTACAGAAAAAGGTTTTCCTTCTCTTCTGGTTTTGTAAGAAAGGAGTTTTTGAATTGCTTTTTCATTTGTAGCATCTGCTCCAATTCCATAGCAAGTTTCAGTTGGATATACAAAAAGTCCTCCAGAATTTAAAACTTCTAGAGTTTTTTTTAGTATTTCTTCCTTTTTAATTTTTTTTGTATCAAGGATTTTCATAGCAATCCATATTTTATCACAAATACTGTAATCTTCTAACTAATTGTGGTAGTATGTAAAATCTAGTTAAATTTTGTAAAAAAATATATGGAAATTAATGACCAGAATTTTCAAAAAGATGTTTTAGAAAACAAAAATTTAGTTATGGTTGATTTTTGGGCTCCATGGTGTATGCCTTGTCAAATGTTAAAACCTATGGTTGAAGAATTAGGGGAAGAAATGAAAGAAAAGGTTGATGTTAAAACAATGAATGTTGATGAGAACCAAGAAACTGCAAAGAAATATGGGATTCAAAGTATTCCAGCTGTTTTCTTTTTTAAAAATGGTGAAGTTGTTAAAGAAGTTATTGGTATGCAATCAAAAGATTCTTACATTGAGATTATTGATGAATTATCTAGGTAGTTTGTGGTATAATTGCAACGTATTGGAGTGGTAGCTCAATTGGTTAGAGCATCGCACTGTCACTGCGAAGGCTGCGGGTTCGAGTCCCGTCCATTCCGCCATA
>CAZELS010000077.1:0-2068 GCA_964513165.1 uncultured Candidatus Saccharibacteria bacterium | reverse complement strand
TGGGTAGGTGAATCACCTAAAACTTACACATTAAAAAATAGTGATATTACTATAGATATAGAAGACTGGGTTTCTTTTTTAGGTATTTTTATTGCCGATGGTCATTGTAGTGGAACTAAAGGTGGTAATAAGAAAAATTTAGTATGTATCACACAAGTGAAGAAAGAGACCTCAAAAATGATTGAGTCTCTACTTGAACGTTTACCTTTTGAGTATAGTGTATCGGATAATAGACAATATAACATATATAGTAAAGAATTATATGATGAATTGTTCAGTTTAGGGAATTCATATCAAAAACATATACCTAATTATATTAAACAATACTCATCAGAATTGTTAAATATTTTATTAGACTGGTTATTACTTGGTGATGGAAGAAACAGACACAACAGTAAAAATGAATTAATTAAAGAATATGTTACAACATCAAAATCGTTGGCAGATGATGTATTCGAAATTATATTAAAACTTGGGTACGGTGCAACAATTAATACAATCACACCAAAAGATAGATTCATAGATGATGAAAAAGTAGTCTTTAGTGAGGTTGATAACGAAGATGGGACAATTTCTTTAATTAAAGAAAAAATTAAAACTAAACGACTAATAGAATCATCTAATTCTAAAATATTATATAATGTACACCTTAGAACTAGTAAAGGAATTTATTTAGATCATAGATTTATAAAGATTGATAAGATTAAACATAATGATTCTGTATACTGTGTAACTGTTCCTAATAGTACGTGGTTAATGAAGTCAGATAATAAAATCTCTTGGACGCATAATTGTGACCATCCAGAATCATCTATTGTTGCGGTAAGTAGAATTTCTCATAATGTGGTAGACCTTTGGTGGGAAGGTAATGTACTTATGGGTAAGTTAGAAATCATTATGTCACCAGGATTCGTAAACCAAGGAATCATATCTTGTGAAGGTGACAGAGTTGCGAATTATTTAAGAAAAGGTTTAAAGATTGGTGTATCATCAAGAGGTGTGGGTTCTTTGGAAAAAGAAGGTGGTAGAAATATGGTACAGGACGATTTTGAATTAATTTGTTGGGATATCGTTACCTCACCATCTACACCAGGATCATGGATTTATAGTGATGAACCATCTAGAGAACAACAGATGTCTGAATCAAATACTAAGAAAGAAGATTCTATCCTTAAAGATAATTTAAATAATTTTTTACTCGATTAATAAAATAATTAACACTTTTCGAAAATATAACATATTTATTAAGAAATGCGCTATATAGTGCACAAATAATAATTAATAACAATTAAAAAAACAAAAAGTAAAATGGCTGAAAAAAAGAAATCAATCATCGAAGAGGCTTTACTAGAAGCAAAGTCTTTAGAGGATGCCTTAAAAGCCAATACGAAAGAAATGCTTGCGGCACATATGTCCAAGGAATTTGAAAGTATCGTTGAGTCATCTTTAAAAGAGAAAGATGAAGAAAAAGAAGAAGAAGTCTCTGAACAGGAAGATGAGATGGATTTAGAAATGATCGATACAGAAGTTAAAGGATCCGATGATGAAGAAGAAGACGTTTTAGATCTTAAAGATGAAGAATCTGATGAGGTGGAAGACATCGAATTAGATTTAGATGCTGAAGTATCTGATGAAGAGCCTGATGAAATTGAACTTGACTTAGACACTGACCTAGACTTAGATGCTGGTGAAGGAGAAGAAGAAAGTGATTTTGAGTTAGACTTAGAATTACCTATGGACATGAATGACATGGGAGGAGAAGAAGTAATGGACTTAACTGGTGCGTCTGACGCAGAAGTTGTTAAAGTTTTCAAAAAACTCTCTGACGATGACGAAGTAGAAGTTGTAAAAGATGCGGATGGTATCCATCTAACAGACAATCAAACGGGAGCAGAGTATTACATTAAGGAATCTATGGATGAAATGAAATATTCTATGAACGAAAAAGAGTATTGCGCTGAAGGAAATTGTGGTTCTATGTACGAAGAAGAAGATCCTGAAAATATGGATGAAGTAATGTACGAGATAGAATTAGACGAAGATTCTGACATGATGGAAATGTTTAAAG
>CAZELS010000076.1:0-2534 GCA_964513165.1 uncultured Candidatus Saccharibacteria bacterium | reverse complement strand
GAGCTAATAGTGTAAACCGTTGTAGTGGCAATACAGATAGTTCTGAGATTTCTAGAACCTTTGAAGTTAACCATGTTCCAGAGGTAGTTAGGATTTTGCCAGTTGGGGACCCAAATAACGGTGTCTCTGGAAGTTTGGCTAACGATGGTTCCGAACATTTTGATTGTGTTTTAGATAACCCAAAATCATTTGAAGTTGTATTTGAAGATGGTGATGGCTGTGGGGATATTTGGGAAGAATATGATTCAGACAGTAGTAATATTTGTGGTGGAGTAAAAACTTCAAACATTTCTTTACGAGCAATAGATTCTGTAACAGGAGAAGTTTTTGCTCCTCAAACAGCAAGTGAACTTTCTGACCCTTACAATGTTAGTTGTGAAGGTAACCAGCTAACAGCATATTTTGATCTAACCCTTCTTGGAGATGAAAATGTAGACCTTACTATTCAAGCAAAAGTAGACGATATCGTAGGAGATACTTCAGGTTGGCAATCAAAAATGGATTGGTTTTATGATGGAATCGTTCCAGAATTAAAAATAAAATCAGAGGATATAGAATCAGCAACCGAAGTAAGTGTTGATTGGGAAGCAAAAGATTCTAGCCCAACTCGAGCAGGAGTAGATCTTTCAGGAGTACGCTCAGTTCGTATCTCTGCTCACTTAACAAAGGGAACCATATTATCAGGTGATGGCTCTTACAGTTCAATAACTTATGAAGGAGTAGCTGTTGGCGTTAATGAGCCTTTTGAAGAATGGAAAACTGCTTTAGAAGTAGATGCCCCCTACCCAGACTCTTTGACAGATAGTAACCTTGTAGACATTGGAAGAAATCAGGATGGGGAATTAGATTTTCAGATAGAAGCGGTAGATCGAGCATGTAACTATAACAATACAAACGACCCTCTAGAACTTGGAACTCCTTGGATAGCCACTCGAGGGGGCCTTGTACACTCAGGTTTAGACATAGGTATACCAGTAAAGAAAAGTCTTTACTTAGAGATAATACCTTCTTTACTCTCCCTTGGAGATGAAAGAACGTCTCTTTCTACAGAATTAGTCACTTCAGGAGGAGGAATATCAGTAGAAGATGATAATTTTTATAGAATTTTGAATTACAGTAAGCGATTAACCCGCCCTTGGTCTCCGATTTTTCAAGCGAGGTTGGAATCTAGGAATCCAGAACGTAGTTCTTGGAGTTTTGTAGAACAAACCGGAGAAGAAGCAGTTCAAATACCAAAGGCAGAATTGGAATCAAACTGTGAAAGCGGTCAACATATATATTTTGTAAGTGGAAACCTTGAGGTTAAGCCTGATGAATATGAGCTTGGTAGCCCTATGGATGTGAGCGGTTGTATTTTCATCGTTTCTGGAGGTTTAACAATATCTGAAGGAGAATACAAATCAGAGGGTCTAGATATTCCAGCATATGATCTTGTTCGAGGTTACTTCATGGTAGATGGCGAGATAGATATTCCTTTTGTAGACAGAGACAAGGGAGTTCGAGATGGACTTAAAGTAATAGGTGGTCTTTTTGCAACAGGAGGTGAAAAATCGGTCAAGTTAGGGAGATCTTTGCAGTTAAAAGACAACCTGCTCTACCCTACCCTCATAGTTTTCCATGATGCACGATATTTAGATATAGGGCGTAATCTTCTAGGAGACACATTTGGAGGAGGCTATGTTAGAGATGTTGGCTTTATTGAATAAAGGACCTTTTTCTAACAATGCATTTACACAAGGCCCTTCTTGCTATATAATCACGAACATAATTAAAATTGTGTTTTTTAGACAATGAAAAGAACATTCCAGCCAAAAAACCTTAAGAGATTAAGAAAATTCGGGTTTTTGGAGAGAAACAAAACAAAAAAGGGCAAGGAAGTTTTGAAAAGAAGAAGAACAAAAGGAAGAAAAGAGCTAACAGCCTCTGAAGAATATTCCCTGCTAAGAAAGAAGAAAACTAAAACAATCAGGTAGTATGCTTAAAAAAAGATACCGTATATCCGAAAAAAAAGACTTTGAGAGGATATATCGTACGGGGAGGAAGGTTAAAGGAGAGTTAGGCATGTTAATAGGATTGGAAGATGTAAATATTGAAAACTGCAAATTTGGTGTTGTTGTAAGCAAAAAGACAGGAAAGGCTCATCAAAGAAACAAACTTAAGAGAAGAGTTAGGTATGTAATTCAAAAATTGCTAAATGAAGGGTTTTTTGAAAAAAGAAGTTTTAAAATTACATACATAGCATTTAAAAATCCAGAGACGTATGAATCTTTAGAGAAGGAACTTTTGGAACAATTTAAAAAACTTTTTGAAAAATGAAAAAGGTAATATTAAAAATGATAGTTTTTTACAAAAAAAACCTCTCAAAACCAGGACTTTGTAGATTTACTCCAACCTGCTCTGTTTATGCGTATGAAGTAATAGAAAAAGAGGGACTTTTTGTAGGAGGGTGGAAAAGTTTGAAAAGAAGAAGAACAAAAGGAAGAAAAGAGCTAACAGCCTCTGAAGAATATTCCCTGCTAAGAAAGAAGAAAACT
>CAZELS010000075.1:0-3268 GCA_964513165.1 uncultured Candidatus Saccharibacteria bacterium | reverse complement strand
ACAAGTGTTGCTAAAGCCTGATTATCGATATCATCAGCAATTATCAAAAGTGGTTTGTCTGCAGCTTGAAGGACTTTTTCTGCAATTGCTTGAATATCTTGTAATGAAGAAAGCTTTTTGTCAGTAATGAAAATATATGGATTCTCAAGCTCTGCTTCCAAACTTTCTGTATTAGTAATGAAGTAAGGACTCAAATAGCCTCTATCAAACTCCATCCCTTCTGTATATACAATTTCATCTTCGAAACCTTGAGCTTCCTCAATAGTTATGACGCCATCCTTACCAACCTTTTCAAATACATCAGCTATCAATTTACCCAATTTTTCATCATTGTTTGCAGAAATTGTGGCAACCTGAGCGATTTCTTCCTTTGAAGAAATTTTCTTTGCTCTCTTTTCCAAATATTCAACTACAGCCTCTACTCCTTTGTCTATTCCTCTTTTCAAGGCAATTGGATTTGAGCCAGCTGTTACATTTCTCAAACCTTCATCAGCAATTGCCTGAGCAAGAACTGTTGCAGTTGTAGTACCATCTCCAGCCTTGTCTGCAGTCTTTGATGCTGCTTCCTTAATCATTTCTGCACCAATATGCATGAATGGATCCTCTAATTCAATCTCTTTAGCTACGGTTACACCATCCTTCGTTATAACCTGAGCTCCATACTTCTTACCTAGAGCAACATTTCGACCTTTTGGTCCTAAAGTAACTTTAACCGCATTTGAAAGTGCATCTACACCTTCTTTCAACTTTTTTCGAGCTTCTTCATCATAGATAATTAATTTAGACATTTTGGAAAACTTTAAAAACTTAAATAATTGCTAGAATATCAGTATTGTCTACTAGAAAATACTTTTCACCTTCAATTTCAATTTCATCAGGAGAATATGTTTTAAAAAAGACTACATCACCAACTTTTACACTAAAAGATATTTTTTCACCTTTTTCATTAATTCCAGTACCTAATTTAACAACAACTCCAGATTCTGGTTTTTGATCTTCTGCAGCAGTTGGAGGTACAATCAAACCACCTCTAGTTTTTTCTTCAACTTTCTTAGGAGCAATCAACACTTTAGCACCAAGAGGTTGTATCTTGATTTCTTTTTTAGACATAGAAACAAAACTAACAATTTAAATATTTTTAGCAATCGTGGGTAATAACTGCTAAGATTTTAGATTTTCTTTCAACAATTGTCAAGTCCTAAAAAGTAATACTCCTACTTTTAATAGTTACACTCTCAGAACCCAGCTCAATGTTTTCAAAAACCTTACCTGCAAAATTACCATCATTAATTAATCTCATCGAATGATTTATACCCTCATTCACATCCTCTACAATTGATTCAAAAGAAATATTTCTTACACTCACATTACCAATTAAAATATCTTCAACAAAAAGATCAACAGATTGCATATCTTCCTTTGTCAAAACAAACCCTATCCAAGGTAATGAAGTATCCCTAAAAGAGCTCTTAAAGTAAAAAACCCATCTACCTGGTGAAGAAATCAAAGCAGATTTTTTGACATTTAACCAATCAGGAGAAGATTCACTCAATCCACTTCCAAACAAAAACAAAAATTCTTCATTTGAAAATTCAATAAAGGTATATTCCTCACTTCTACGATTGTAATCAAGAATTTTTTTTTCGATATTCTTTTCAAGGTCCTCTGTATTTTCATCCAAATTTAAAAAGAATGCATCAGATTTCAAAAAACTCTCTTCCCATTGTTCGTAATTGTATTTGTAAAGAGATATTAATATCAAAAAGAAAAATACAAACAAAATTGCGACACCAAGGATGATAAGTTTTAAATTAGAGTTACTACTCTTTTTTTCTTTTTTCTTCCCCATCTTCCTCTTTTTTCAAATCATCTAATGGGGCAGTTTTGTTCTTCTTAAACAAAGAATCCATCTTTATTCTAAAGAAACTAGCATAATCACTCATAACTAATGGTAATTCTGTAAGAAGTTTCTTCGGATTTGCTTGTGTGTAAATTACTTTTGAATAGCCAGTCAGTATGGAAAATTCTTCTACCTTGAGTAATCTAGAAAGTAAGATATAGACGGCTAATCCTAATGCTGAAGTCGTTATCAAAATCATCAACACATTTATTGATTTAGTCGTATCTAGGTTGAAATCTGTTAAACGAAATGCCAAATACATTAAAATCATCATTACAAAAGCACAAAACATTTTTTTCAAAAACGGTTTAACACTGTAATACCAAGAAATGATTTTGACCTTTTTGTTTAGAAAAATTACATAAAGAGTAGCTTCAAACAAAAACGATACACTAGTACTTAGAGCTAAACCTCCAACTGCGGCATCAGAAATACTTCTAGTTGTAAACCATGAGGACACATCCTTAAGAAGGTCTCCAATACTACCAAAAACTGTCACAAAACCTGCACCATTCCTAATCTGGTCAGCAATTTCTGCAACAAGAGGCCTCCAGTCAAAGTAATGACTAAAGAAGTTGGTAAAGTAGTAGCTACCGATGATATTCACAACTATTGTTAAGAAAATTATGAGTAAAGGAATTCTTGTCTCATGAATTGCATAGAAAGCTCGAAGGCTAAGACTTGCTAAAACCTGGCCCAAGACAGCAAAGCTCAAGAGAAAGAGACACCAAGAAGTAATTATCGTTGCCCACCAATCGAATTCTCCGACTCCATATGCAAGACGAACAAGAGGTAAACGCAGGACCAAAATTATGGACATCATAGGTAAGATTAAGAAGAGAGCTCTCTGAATTGCCTTGTTGTATATCTCCTTGAAAATTTGCATCTTACCCTGAGAAAAAGCCTCTGCAAGATTTGGGAGAGCGACCAAGGACATAGCTCCTCCAACGATTTGTACAGGGAAGAGATGTAAACTAAAAGCAAATCTGTAAGCACTAAGAGCTCCTCCAGAAAGGGTGAAGCTGATGAAAGTGTTTACAAAAACATTAATCTGTTCACCAAAAACACCAATAATTCTTGGAACAGCAAGCTTTACAATTTCGATTAATTCCTGAATATCTTCCTTAATTCCAAAAAGTTTCTGCCTAATCTTCCCAAAGCAGTGATGTACAAAAAGACCTTGACGCTTAAGAAGTTTGATAAAGGCTGGAATTTGTGAAAGTAAGTGGAAAACAGAACCAAATACTGTAGCCCAAGCAATACCCTCTACTCCCATTCCCCTGTTGCTGACAAAGAGAAGTGCTATGACAATGACTACAAGATTGTAAACTAAAGGTGCTACTGCAGTAACAAAGAAATTTTTGAAAA
>CAZELS010000074.1:0-5870 GCA_964513165.1 uncultured Candidatus Saccharibacteria bacterium | reverse complement strand
GAAAGCCTAGGGATTTTATTCAAATCCTCTTCTTTGTCTGGTTCAGAATGATATTTCTGCAAAACTAAAGTTTGATTGACTATTTGTTGCAATTGCTTTTGCGACAGCCTAGCTTTCAAATCATTTAATCTTTTTTGACGTTTTAATTCTCGAAGCTCTCCTAGGCCCTTTTTAGGGCTCAAAGAAATAAAGGAGCTATGTTTACTATCTAAAAAATATTTTTTAATTAGTTCTTCGAAATACCCTTCTTTTACAAGCTTCTTTAGCTTTTTATACTGCTTGTCATATTGTAAATAGCTTAATGGATCTCCATCATAAAGCCAAGTTGTTAAAGCAAAATCGTTGTATACCAAACCTTTTGGAAAATTATTATAATCTGCTTCTCGCATTTTAAATTCCCTCCGGTTTATACAAGCTTCTAACAAATTTTTATCAACTCCATTTTTTACAATATCACTTAAAACTCTTAAAGTAATTTTACGAAAATCTTCTCCCGCATTCTCCTTTGCATTTTTTAAACAAAAACTAGCATATGTTTCCAATGTTTCGTTAAAATACTGGCCGAATACTCTCTCCCCAACCTTTTCGGACAATAACGCGATTTTTAATGGGGAACTTTCTGTTCCAATTAAATATTTAACCAAAACAGAAAGTGCAAAAGCTAATTCAATGTCGGTATTCTTACATAAGGCAAAATTTAATGAAAAATGATATTTTTTCTGGGAATTTTCTTCTTTAGATATTGGATACTTTAATGACATTTTTGATATTTTCTTCTTTTTTTCTTGAAATTTTATTTCTTCTTTAAATTGCTTTTTATCAAAGTCTTTCAGATATTCATTGTGTAAAAACTTCAATTGTTTCTTCATATTGCTATTACCATAGAGATAAATATAACTGTTTGAAGGATGATAGTACTTCTTATGATACTCGATGAATTTTTCATACTTCAACTTAGGTATCTCATCTGGCTCACCACCTGATTCAAAATTATAAATAGTATTAGGATACAAGGATGTGGTAATTTTCCTACGCATAAGACTATCTGGCGACGAAAATGCACCTTTCATTTCATTATAAACAATACCGTTTATTTCTATGTCTTTTGAAATATTGCTTAGTTCATAATGCCAACCTTCCTGCATAAATATCTCAGGTCTTTCATATATTTTTGGATAAAAAACAGAATCAAGATGCACTTCCATGAGATTAAAAAAATCTTTTTCATTTTGACTTGCAATTGGATAGATGGTTTTATCTGGATATGTCATTGCATTAATAAAAGTACTAAGGGAAGTACTGGCAATTTCAAAAAATGGATCCTTTATTGGAAATTTTCTTGAACCTGCCAAAACACAATGCTCCAATATATGAGGCAAACCTGTATTGTCATACGGTGGAGTTCTGAAAGCTATAGAAAAAACCTTGTTGTCATCATCATTACCCAAATGTAGTAATTTTGCACCACTCTTTACATGCTCAAAAACGCTAGCTTTAGAGTTAATATCTTTGAGATATTTCGTCCTTTTTAACAAAAATCCACTATATATTTCACCTACTTTCATAGTTTTTTACAAAAAGTTTAGAGCAAAAGCACGATCCTCCCGAATTTATATATTCACTCATATCTACACCCTCTATCCTACACCCATACAAATCCTCAAGCTTTGTAAGTATATTTAAATCCTCCGTTCCAACAATACAAACTTCCTCCAACTGTACACAATTAAGTGAAAAAGACATTGCTATATCCTCACTAACTTCAATTACATTCTCCACCCCTATCTTCTCTTTTAATTTCTCCACACATCTCTCTTCTTTTGAAAAAGCCTCTGAATACAAAAAGACCTTACCCTTGCGCACAGAAAGACAAGTATCCAAATGGTAAAATCTGTCATCAGCGATTTTCATTCTTACAATATCCAAACCATACTTTTCTTCAAACCAATCTAAAGCTTCTTTAGTAGCTCTTTTGCCATATCCACCAATATATATATCTTCTTTGTAATGAAAAAGCTCTGCTTCACCTTCCCATGGAAATGGACACTGTTCATAGTTAGGTGCATTTGTTTTTTTGAGAATAAATGGCACTATTGCAGGAATTTCCAAACTCCTTTCTTCTTTTGAAAAATTTGTAGCTACAAAAGTATCATTAAGGAAAATACCATGATTTGCAGTAAAAACCATATCTGGACTCTCTACTTCAGGTTCATATATGTGAACTAATACATTGTGTTTTTCCAATATTTTTTTAAATTTTTCCCATTGCTCCATAGCCTTCTCTTTGTTAACTCGACCAATATTACCCTCCATCCAGGGATTAATTTCATAAACAATATCGAAATATTTTGGCCGTGCCATGACAACTGCTTGCATAGCTCACATTATACATCAAAATTAGAGATTAAGCTTTCAAAACATAGTGCGTTTGTTTACCTTTTCCCTTTCTTTCAATCAATCCCATACCAATCAACTTGTTAAAATCCAATACTCTAGTAGCCTTCTTCCTCTCCGTAAGAAGAGAATAGTCGCTGTCCGTTATGAATCCATGCTTCCGGATGAAATTTATGATCTTTTCATGATATTCCTTTAGAGAAAAGGAAGGTAAAGAAGTAGATTTTTCTAAAAGATTTTTTACTCTCATCATTTCTTGTAAAATACCTCCACTAAAAGCTTCAATATTCTTACTCTCAACCTTTTCAAAATTAAAAAGTTTGAAAACATTTACCTTCATTTCACTTAACAATATTCTCATTGCAAGAAAAGCTGTTTTTTCGTTTCCATGTACGAAGGGTTTAATTGAAAGAAAATTTTGATAAAAGAAACCCGCAAGAATGACTGGATCAACTACATCCCTTGCGTCATTTACATCTTTTACCAAATCTTTAACAACATTTTTCATCTCTTTGTTCTTACATCTTCCAACTTGTTTTTCTGGTAACAAACCTTGTGTGATTTCGTAGTGTACAGAAAGAATCAAATCAATGTTAAATGGGTAATTTTTCTTCTTACCAAACTTTTCCAAAGCTTTTTTGTAATTTACATCTTCTTTCTCAGAAAAAGAGTTTTGTCTAAATGCATTTAAACTGTGCCCTATCGCCTTTTCCGACAATTCACTGTATACATTGTTGGGAATTCGTTTGTAGTTAAGTTCAACTACTAATTTGTAGATATCGCGTATATTAGCTAAAAGTTGATGACTGATTTGATATTTAAACACTGATTTCATAGACTAATTATAGACGATTCTTTGTTTGTGTCAAATAGTTTAAAATATGTTGACATTGGATTGGTTAATACATATAATCAACCTATCATCGAAGAAACATGGTAACAGTAAATCCGTGTTAGGTGATTTGTTTTTCAAATAATATAATAAATAGATCGCATGGCTAAGAGTAAAGAAAACAAAACTCAGTTGCTTAAGCAATATAAAGAGATATTAGAAGGTAAACCTGGATACATCATTGTTGATTCAGACAAACTTGATAGTACTACTCTCTTTACATTAAGAAAGCAACTAAAAGAAATTGGAGCTAACTGCTCTATAATTAAGAACACCATTTTTAAATTAGCTCTTCAGGAAGCTAAGCAACCTTTGGAGACACAAGATTTTACTGGTGCAAGTGCTATAATTACATTTGAAGAAGATCCTACAGGAGCAGCAAAAATACTCAAGCTTATACAAAAAGAAACAGAATTGGTGCCTCCAAGGTATGGAGTTATGGGACATGACTATATAGATGGAGAGAAAGTAATGGCATTAGCAGATATACCTTCTAGAGAGGTACTTTATGCAAAATTACTTGGTACTCTAAATGCCCCATTAACCGGCATTATGAATACATTTACAGGAAATTTAACTGGATTCATTAGAGTATTACAATCAGTATCTGAAAATAAATAACTATTTAAATTTTAATTCTATTTACAAAATGGCAGAAGAAAAGAAAGATCTTCCAAAGTTAACAGATAATGGTAAGAAAGTTTTAGAAATTGTTGAAAAAATGACAGTTTTAGAACTAGCAGACCTAGTCAAAGTTATGGAAGACAAATTTGGTGTAAGTGCAGCAGCTCCAGCAGCAGCTGTAGCAGCTCCAGCAGCAGAAGCAGCACCTGCAGAGGAAGAAAAGACAATCTTCAACGTTGTCTTGAAAGACTCTGGTGCTAACAAAATCAACGTCATCAAGGCTGTAAGGGAGATTAATCCTGACCTAGGCTTGAAAGAAGCAAAAGATGTTGTAGAATCTGCACCTCAAACACTTAAGGAAGATGTAAAGAAAGAAGAAGCGGAAGAGATGAAGAAGAAACTCGAAGAAGCTGGTGCTAAAGCAGAACTTGAATAAAGTTTTACATAATTCCGGTAGAAAAAGACCTTTTTAAAAAGGTCTTTTTTCTTTGCAATCATCGACAGAATGCACTACACTGTAATATAATAAGCTATTAAATTGTTAAATAAATGCTATGGGCGAACTAAGCAGTACATTTCTCTGGATTAAAGATAACGTCGTCACTGAAGAAATACTTATTTTCATGCTTTTCATACCGATTATAGCGACATTAGTAAATGTATCCCGCTACATCATAGGGTTTAAAACCTTTGGGATATATGCACCAATGACTCTAGCATTTGCATATGTATTCACAGGAATACGGTTTGGACTTCTTGTTACAACAGCAGTAATCATTTCTACCCTACTCTCATATACACTACTAAAAAAGATTCGAATGCATTATCTGTCTAGAATTACCATTAACTACATTCTCATAACCTTCATTCTACTTGGAGTTCTAATACTAAATGAAATCTCCCCATGGTCAATTACAACAGAACAACATCAAATTGCTACGTTACCACCTTTAGGAATCATTTTGATTGTTGCCCTTGCTGACTTTTTCGTAAAAGAATATATTAAAAGGGACTTACTTACAACAATACGATCTCTTGTAGAAACCATCATCATAGCAATTGCTGGTTGGTTCTTACTAAAGTCCCTACCATTACAACAATTCCTCATACATAATATCTGGATAAGCATACCATTGATACTTGTTAACCTTTTCATAGGGAAATACAAGGAATTAAGATTCAAAGACTTATTCCGATTTAAAAGAATTTCTAATGAATAGTATATTGTTAAACACAAATAAGTACAGAGAAATCCTTGGGATTAACAGAAGGAATCAGGAATATGTACGTCAGTACAATCCTTTGAAGTCAAAAAAAATCTCAGACAACAAGATATTGAGTAAAAGAATTCTTAATAAGGCCGGTATAAAAACACCAAAGACCATAAAAATCATTCGAACCAAGAATCAATTAAACTTCTTTGACTGGGATTCTTTACCTAAAAGCTTTGTAGTGAAACCGAATCGTGGAACTGGAGGTAACGGTATTATAGTTTTCTATGGTCAGAAAAAAGGTGAATTAGCCTGGATTAGATCAAACCACCAAGTAATGAATAAAGAGCAATTGAGAATACATTTTGAGAACATTCTAGATGGTTCCTTCTCTATGGGAGATGCGAATGACATAGTATTAATAGAGGAAAGATTGTTAAATCATTCTGTACTTAAGAAATATTCCTTCAGAGGTGTCCCTGACATCAGAATAATTGTTTTTAACAAAGTCCCTGTAATGGCCATGATACGCTTTCCTACAAAATTTTCAGATGGTAAAGCAAATCTACATGCTGGAGGTATCTGTGCAGGAATAGATATTGCATCTGGCCTAACCACAAACGCTATACAGCTAAAAAGGCGTTCATTTTTTGAAAATACATATGCATCTGTTGACTACACTGCAGACTTCAAAGAGAATCAACCATTAAAAGGTATCAAAATCCCCTACTGGGATGAGATCCTTGAAA
>CAZELS010000073.1:0-1524 GCA_964513165.1 uncultured Candidatus Saccharibacteria bacterium | reverse complement strand
TTGATAGTCATCTTTCTGGGGCTCATATATTTTTACATTTAAGCCATTCTTCTGACAATATTTGACAGTTGCAGGATTAATTTCAAACCCCACAGATCCTTCTGGAAGTAATTTCAAAAGATCTCCAATACCACAACCAAAATCTATTGTTTTACCAACAGTAAATTTACGTATATTGTTTAGATAGAATTTACGTACAAATTTTTGAACAAAACTCCTTTGAATTTGATAGTTTGTATATTCTGAACTAAACTCCGCTTTTTTCATAATTAATTACTTAAAAACATTAAAGTCTGTTGCTCTCTTCTGCTTGAGCATAGGATTTTGCTAATTTTTTAGCTATACGCTTAGGCCAAAATTTTTCAAACATCTCTAAATCTTCTTCACATCTTTTGTTTTCACAAAGAATCTTTGTGGTAGCAGAATGTCTATGCACCCGATGAGACATTAAAGGTTTTCTAATGTATACAAAACTACCCTTTTCCCTAGATAGTTTTTCCCATGCTTGCCAATCAACATTACTACGATATTTTGAAGAAAAAAACGGCAACTTTATTTTTTCCATATTGAATGTTACAGATGGACAACATATGGGACATCCTAAAGACAAAATCCTTCTTCTAACAAACCTATTTTTTGAAAAAAGTTTTACTTGAAGAGGTAGTAGTAAAAGCCTTTTTATTTTTAAAATCTTGTTTGATTTTATAACTTTCTTCTCTCGTAGTTCGTAGTAATCAGTGAATACAATTAAAACATCTTTGTACTTTTCTAAATATGTGAAAACTTCTTTTAAATAGTTTTTGTCATAAAGATCGTCTTGGTGTGCTACGGTAGTATATTTTGTTTTTGAACAACTCAAAGCAAAGTCAAAATCATAGCCAATTCCCTTTGATCCTGCACCGTTTTCTACTACTGGAATTTTGTCCTTTTTACCAATCTGTCTAATGAAGTCGCTAGGTGTTGAGGTTGAAATAATGATATTGCTTTTTAAAGATTGATCCATTAAGGATTTTATACATTCTTCTAAATGCTTAGAATTCTTGTATGCTGGTATGACGAAGGTGTGATTAATCTTGCTCATATTGAATTAGCCTCTACCAAATGTCATCAAGGCAATACCACCCATAATTAACAATACTCCTAGTACTCCGTAAATATTTACAGATTCTTTGAAAATGTAATATCCTGCTATCAAAATCACAACTTGAGCTATACCCGTAAGTAAAGGAACTATGTATGAGATATCAGACATAACTATGATTCTTTGCCACAAGACAAAACTGAAAACGTAGAGTACAAATCCTACAAATGTAAGAAAACCTATTTTAAATTCAAAACCGTTCTTAAAACTAAGAAAGAGAGAATCCCCTCCTAATTTCATAAATATTATTCCCCCCATTGCGAAAAAGAGATAAAGGACCATTATCAAAATTTTCATTTTTCTTTTCTTAACAATTATTTGTTAATAATACCACAATATTTGCAACATTTTCTACAATCCATCCTTTTCTAATTTTACAAGAT
>CAZELS010000072.1:0-2778 GCA_964513165.1 uncultured Candidatus Saccharibacteria bacterium | reverse complement strand
TTTTTTTCTCTTCCATTTTTTCCTCCTAATAAAAAATTTTTATAAATCATACTTTGCTCCCCAGCAAAAAATAATCAAAAGTTTTGATTATTCATTGCTGGAGATTAAGTACAGATTTTAATTTTTTTAAGGAGTAATACCCAGCTTGTTAAAGAGCTTGTCCTTTCTAAAAGAAAGAGACATGTAAAATGACGTTATCATTTTAAATATAGCTTTCTTTTTTCTGGATTATTTTTTTAAAGAGCT
Organism: uncultured Candidatus Saccharibacteria bacterium; assembly: GCA_964513165.1. Classification (GTDB taxonomy): domain Bacteria; phylum Patescibacteriota; class Dojkabacteria; order SC72; family T1SED10-24; genus CAZELS01. The sequence goes on along the minus strand of CAZELS010000072.1, from coordinate 2,532 downwards.
TTTTTAATAGTGTTTTATTTAAGCCCAATTGTGATAGTAAAAATACCTAGGAGTACAAATTAATTCTGTTATCAATTTGTTCATAATATTCATATTTGTATTTGGTTATATTATGACAGGTAATTATACTATCGGCTTTAAGATTTGTCAATAGTATATGTCTAATGTGTTAGGGAATGAGTAGAAAGCTTTGTTGTCTAGTCGTATCTATAGGGTCTTTATTTTTACACTAAGGCACAAGTTGCAACCATATCGTCTTCTTTCAATTTCATGATTCTTACTCCAGAAGTCTGTCTACCCAAAGTTGGAATATCAGTAACACCAGATCTTATGACTACACCCTCTTTTGAAACAACAACAATTTCTTTTTCTGGATTATCCAGTGTTCTAGCAGAAACAACCTTACCGGTTTTGTCTTTTACTCTGAATGTGAATACACCAGAACCACCTCTACCCTGTAAAGGATATTGACTGAGCTGTGTCATTTTTCCAAAACCTTTTTCAGAAAGAATGAAAAGTTTGTGTTCATTACTTCTTATTGCATCCATTGAAATGACTTCATCATTTTCAAATTTGAACTTAATTCCTCTCACTCCCCTACTATTTCTTCCCGTTGGTCTTACATCATTTTCGTGAAATCTAATTGATCTTCCCATAGTTGTAACAACAATAATTTCATTTTCTCCAGTAGTTGGTTTTACCCATTTTAATTCGTCTCCTTGATCAAGCTTTATTGCCACTAAACCATTTGAACGAATTTTCTCGAAGTCTTCGATGTCAGTCTTTTTCACTGTTCCGTTTTTTGTTGCCATGAAAAGAAATTTGAAAGCATCTCTGTTTACAATCTTCTTTTCTTCTTGCCCTTCCTCTATCTCTTCAGCACCCATTATGCCTCCTCCTGAAGCTCTTGTAAGGAAACTGGTTATTAATTCTCCTTGATTTAGAGAGACAAGATTCACTATTGGTAAGCCTTTTGCTATTCTACTGTATTCCGGTATTTCGTAAGCTTTTGTGATGAAGACCCGACCAGTATTTGTAAATAGCATCAAGTCATCGTGAGTGTTACAAAGTAATGCGTGCTTTACTGAGTCATTCTCTTTTGTCCCTGCACCCATAACGCCTTTACCACCACGTTTTTGTGTTTTGTATACTTCTGGTGAAAGCCTTTTTACATAGCCAGAATGACTTATTGTTATGAAAGTATCTTCTGATGGTACTAGATCTTCTTCCATTATCTCATCTATTTTGCCTTTTATAACTTTCGTTCTTCTCTCATCCCCATGTTTTTCCTTTATTTGAAGCAAATCTTCTTTTACAACATGCAATATTTCATCTTGGCTTCCAAGTATTTTTAGATACGTTTTGATATTATCTGAAATCTCCTTGTATTCATCAGAAAGTTTTTGCCTTTCCAAAGCGGCCAATCTTCTCAATTGCATATCTAAAATTGCTTGTGCTTGTACGGTAGTAAACTCGAATTTTGTTACTAGATTATCCTTTGCTTCTTCTTGTGTCTTTGACGCTCGTATTGTAGCAATAACTTCATCAAGCAGATCTAATGCTTTTAGAAGACCTTCAAGAATATGGGCTCTGTACCTTGCTTGTGCCAAATCATATTCATATCTCCTTATCGTGACACAGATTCTGAATGATATGAAAAGTTCAAGCATTCTCTTGAGTGTGAGGGTTACAGGTTCTTGATCGACTAATGCAATCATATTTGCATTGAATGCTTTTTGCATTTCGGTATATTTGTAGAGTTTGTTTAGTACTGTTTTTGGTTGAGCATCTTTTTTCAGTACAATCACCACTCTCATTCCGTCACGGTTTGATTCATCACGAATATCTGAAATACCAGCAATCTTTTTCTCTTTGACAAGAAATGCAATTTTTTCCAGTAAGTGAGCTTTGTTTACTTGATATGGTATCTCTGTGACGATAATTTGAAATTTTCCACCCTTTGTTTCCTCAATTGATGCTTTTGCCCTGGTCAAGACTCTCCCCCTTCCAGTAGCATACATATTTATTAATTCTTTTTGATCATAGATTGTCCCACCTGTTGGGAAATCAGGCCCAGGAACAAGCTTTATAAGGTCTTCTGGAGTTACTTCGGATTCGAAAATTGGATAAAGTGTTTCGTTTTCTTCATTGCTTTTCTTTAATTTTTTCGCTAATACCTCTATTTCTTCTTCATTTGCGTAATTTTCAAGATATGTTAAAGGATGTGAATTTAAGGTTTTAGGTATATCATCACTCTTCTCTCTGGCTTCTCTCAAAGTATTGTACAATGATTTGCCATCCCATTTGTTTCCTTGTTCAATCATTAATACTAAGGCATCAAGAATTTCTGACAGATTATGTGGAGGTATCTTTGTGGCCATGCCAACAGCGATACCATCACTACCATTACACACGAGATTGGGAAAAGATGCAGGTAGCACTTCAGGCTCAAGTCTGGTTCCATCATAGTTTTGTACAAATGTCACAGTACCTTTATCTAAATCTTTAATTATCTCCATAGTATATTTGGCC
>CAZELS010000071.1:0-9014 GCA_964513165.1 uncultured Candidatus Saccharibacteria bacterium | reverse complement strand
AATTAGTAAGGCAAATAAAAAAATCAGACTAAGTAAATGAAAATACCATTAGAAGTCGAACAATTAATAGAAAGATATTTCAATCTACAAATAAACGGTAAGATTGTCAAAACTCCATATCACATAAATGTAAAACACGTGAGAGCAGAGCTTCGATCGCTTGTTGGTAAAGGTACTCCAGAAGAAATAGAGGAAGAGGTGCAAATTTTTGCAAAATTGAGAAATTTTAACCTGTCCAAAGCCTCTGTAGAAGAAATCAGACAATTCATGCAACAAGAAGGAATAGGTGTTGATTGCTCTGGTTTTGTAGCACATCTTCTCGATACTTTGTTAAGAGTCGAAAAGAAAGGTTCTTTGAGTTCAAATATCATTCTTCCTAAAACAAATCTTTTTCGAAGAATATCAGCTTTAATTCGACCAATTGAAAATATTAATGCAAAATTACTTACAAATGAACAAAATACTGTTAAGATAGAAGCAGAGGACGTAAGGACAGGGGATTTGCTCAGGCTAAAAGGTTTAAAGCACGGACATCACATAGCCTTAGTAGTAGACACAAGAACAGGCAAGAATGGTAAAAAAGAGATTGAATACGTACACTCTACAAGATACTATGGAGATGAAAATGGGGTTCGTAGAGGTATTATAAAGTTACAGAATGGAAAAGAGGAATGGTTAGAGAAAGATAAAAAAGGTATATGCTGGACTTTAAAACAGTTTGAAAAAGATAAAGAAGATAATGGATTTAGAAGACCTAAATTCTTTTTAGAAAAATGATGAAAGATATTGTTACATTAATATTGATTTCTGCTTTTTTTGCTTTTGCCATAGCTCCACTAATCATCAATCTACTTTACAAATTAAATGTTGTTAGAAAAATTGAGAATGATTTCTCATCCATTGTTGGAGAGCGATCAATTAAAGCAGGTACTCCAATAATGGGTGGCCTGATAGTAATCATTACTGTCTTCATAATAACGATAGCCATTAATTGGAATGCATATACATATGTACCAATATTAATATTACTAATATCTGCATTCTTTGGAGCTCTTGATGATTTACTAAATATTTTCGGAAGAAAAAGATTGGTCAGGCCACTACACAAACATCTAAAACTCGCTATGATACATAAAGATTGGCGAAAAAGAGTATGGCTTTTAATTTTAACACCGTGGTCTGCATACAAAAATCTCTGGTACGCTCTTGGCTCCTATCCAGGAAAAGGTATCCATGCTGGAGAAAAAATCATCATTCAAACAATCACAGGTGGAATTGTAGCATTCTGGATATTTACTTACCTTGGAATATCAAGTATCTGGATTCCTTTTTTCGGTCCCCTAGAGCTAGGTTACTTTATGCCCATCTTTATCATTTTCACAATCATCTCAATGTCAAATGCAGTAAATATATCGGATGGTATGGATGGTTTGTCTGCTGGGCTGTTAATACCAGCTTTTGGAGCATTCTTAGCAATAGCACTACTTGAATCACATACCGAAGTCTCGTTGTTAATTGCCACAGTTATAGGAGCTCTAATCGCTTACCTGTACTTCAACATCAAACCTGCAAGAATTCAATTCGGTGATACTGGATCTCTTGCTCTTGGAGCACTTCTGGCGACAGTAGCCTTCGTACAAGACAAAATCATTCTGCTTCTCATCATTGGATTACCTTTCGTTTTAGAAATTGGATCATCACTTGTACAATCAATTTACAGAAAGATTTTTAGGAAAAGATTACTTAAGATGGCTCCATTACACCTGCACTTTCTCATAAAAGGCTGGTCAGAAGAAAAAATAGTTATGAGATTCTGGATATTTGGATTAGTTTCTGCGATTATTGGCTTCTGGATATATATACTTAGTGTTTGATACTCAATCTTTCAAAATATTCAAAAATCCTAGTTACATAATACCTACATGTAATAGGATAGTCGTAACTATGCATTAATTTCTTTTCTGAACCACCAAAGCCTCTTTTAAAAAGTGAAAGTCCGTACCAAGGATGAGCTTTTTGCGTTTTACTACACACTCCAAAAAAATTAAATCCTTTTAAACCAATCTTCTTGTAATATTTAATTGCTTCCCAAATCAACAAGTACATAGCAGGCACATTCTGCATATCAGTAACAGAACCGCTATGATGATATATGACTTGGTCTGCAAACTGTGTAAAGATTGCAGCACCTAAAATTTTCCCTTTGTATTTTACACAAAACATTCTTGATATACCTTGTGATGAAAAAAACTTGTACTGGTTCTCAATATATTCGAAATCACTAGCATTCCAACCATGTCTCTTTACTGTCATCTCATATATCTTGCGAAATTCATCCATATACTCCATACCTTTAGTATTCAAAACTTCAAGTCCCATTCTTTCGCCTCTACGGATAGAATATCTTGTATTCTTACGCATATTTTCAGAAATTTCATCAAGACTTTTAGTTAAATCCAAAATTAAAGTAACTTGGGCATCAATAGGGTGGATGGTAGCCATTTTAAAACCATGGTTTACAAACAAAACTCTGTTTTCTTTAGAATCAAGAAAAGATGGAGAAATACGGAAGAAACTACAAGAAAATTCCTTACTCTTAACTTTCAAAAAATCAACGAAACTTTTGAAAAGCTCTTTGTTCTTCCAATCAAAAAAAGCATTTTGTTTTAATATCAAATATTTGCCTCTCTTAGCGTCAACAATTCGAAAAGCAAAAACTCCTTTTAAGACACTTTCTTCATACATTCCATAGGGGAAAACATCAAAGCCAAGAGATTTTTCAAGCTCAATCCATTCCCAAGAACTCATGATATTGATATGCTCATACTTCTTAACAAAGCTATTCCAAACATTACCATCCTTTATCTCTTCAAACCTATACGCCATATTTTTGTAATTTCAAAGATTGTATAAAGGCAGGGGAGAAACGACCCTCTACAAGGAGTAAATCCTTTTCCTTAAGTTCCTGCTGTAAATATTGCAATATCTCATCCTCTGAAGAAAGGAATACAACATATTTTGAACCATATCTTAAAAACACCTTATCCAATGTCAAAAGCATAATGTTATATTCTTCAAGATACTTCACTATCTCACGATATGAACGAATTTTTTCTTCACCAAGTTCTAAAATACCGTGGGAAATTGCTAATTTGTTCTTTGCCTCAAAACGAGACATAACCTCTAAAGCAGCAAGAAAACCATGCAAATTAGAATTGTAACCATCATTAAGAACTACACTGTCATTTAGGCCGCTATGAAGAGACAATTTTGCATCTAAAGGCTCAATCTCCGATATTGCTTTCTTAATATCCTCATAGCTTACTTTCAATTCTAATGCTAAAGCTACAACACCAATTAAGTTTAATGCATTATGCTTTCCAAAAAGTGTTGTAGAAAATTCATATTCCTTTCCTTCAAAAGAGAAGCGAACAAACATATGCTGTTTTTTGTAAGAAATATGCACTAGTCTGAAATCAGCTTCCTTGTCGATTCCATATGAAAGAACTTTGGCATCCAAATCTTTTACAAGTTGCTTCTTGTAAGCATTGTCGATATTAACTACACCAATGCCATCTTCTGGCAAAGCTTGAAGTAATTCAGATTTTGCTTTTACTAAATTTTCCATAGAACCAAAAAGATCTATGTGTTGATTTCCAATACCACACAAAATTCCATATTTAGGTTTAACAATTTCACAAATATCCTTTATCTCACCAATTTTGTAAGCTCCCATCTCACAAACAAAAAAATCTAACTTTTCAGTTAATTTTTTCTGCACATCCAATGCAACACCAATATCTGTATTTCTGTTTCCACCAGTTCTTTCAACAGAATATTTTTTCTTAAGGATATAGCAAAGAAGCTCTTTTACAGAACTCTTACCAAAAGAACCTGTAACACCAATGAATGTGGTTTTGGAATTCTTCACCATTTCAACAGCTTTTTCAATTTCTTTGTCACGAACCCTTTGAGCAATTGGATTGGTAAGCATAGATGCAAATACAACAAAAAACTTCGCTAAAATGTAATTTAGAATTACAAACAGAAAAAGGAAAAAACCAGAATTAAGCGTTAAATTCAAAAACAATATGTTGAAAAGTACTAGGGTGACAAAACTAACGGCCAAAATCAAAAAATTCCTTTTTGTCTTCGCTGGGAAAAGTATCTTTGGCATTAAGAAGGAAGAAACTCCTGCATCGTTCAACATAGACTTAAACCTATCAATACGATATTCCGTAACCTGAAGCTGATATATTTGCTTCAATGAATAGAGGAGAGATACAAGGACAGAACAAATTAAAATGAAAGAAAATACAAATATCATTTTTTATCCAAAAAACATTTTATATCCTCAAAAACCTCATCAACTTTTACAAATGGTAGATTATGTTCAACATCTTTGTAAACCTTAAGTTTTGATTTCCCTATTCTACCATTAAGTAGATATGCATCGGAAACATCAACAAATGTGTCTTTACTACCCCAAAGAATTAATGTTTCAATTGAAATATTTCCAAGTAAATGAATCAAATTTTGACTAACAATTTTCTTGAAATTCTCTTCTAGGTGGGGATATTTAAGAGCTTGTGAATTCGGATAGATTATGCGGTAAGCAAGTTTTCTAACAGGATAGAGGATTCTTTTCAATTTAGAATATACAGGGACTTTACTACTTAAAGATGTTTTTACCTCAGCTTTTCTGTTAAATGCTGGTGCGAAAAGTATCATTTTGCTAAAAAGTTCAGCATTGGCTGCAAGATATATACCAATTGATCCCCCGAATGAATGTCCACAATAGATTACTTGTAGTCCAATCTCTTTTTCGATGAATTGTTTTACAATTTCGGAATATTCTTCAACTCCCCAGTTTTTTTCAGGATTTTCACTTTTACCAAATCCAGGTAAATCTATACGGAAACATTTAAATTCTTTAGAAAATCGTTTGTACAAAGCATCCATACTATGCATATTGCCACCCCAACCATGCACAAACAAAAGAGGTGTCCCCTGGCCACAAAATTCATAATGGATCTTTTTACCCAAAAGTTCTGTATACATGATTGTATTTTATCAAAAAAAAGAAAAAAATATTGGACTTCCAATTTATACCCATTCTATCATATACTCTTGATATGATTACGAATTTCATACCTCAAAAAATAAAGAATTTGAAGCACTACTTTGTAGCTCATTTTTACAACAACAAGTATTTACATCCTTCTAGGAAACTTCAAGTTATTGGAGTGACAGGATCCGATGGAAAAACCACTACTGCAAACCTAATATATCTTTTGTTAAAATCAGCTGGATTAAAAGTTGGCCTGATTTCAACAATAAATGTAAAAACAGATACAAAAGAATTTCCTTTGGCCTTTCATGTAACAAATCCTCCTCCTCAAGACTTGCAAAAATTCCTACACATGATGGTAAAAGAAGGATTAGAATATGTTGTTTTAGAAACAACATCACATGGTTTAGATCAACACAGAGTTGCTGGAATTGACTATACGTTCGCTACATACACCAATGTTAGCCATGAACATTTAGACTATCACAAAACATACGAAAATTACCTTAAAACTAAAGGTAAATTGATAAGGCATACAAAGAAAGAGGGCATTGTCATATTAAACAAGGATGATCAATCATTCAACTATCTCTTTGATCTTGCAACTGTTTTAGAAAGAAAAATCATTACATACGGCTTTGACAAGAATGCGGACATGAAAGCAGATGAATATGTAACAGAAGATGAATATATGAATTTTAAGATAGATTTTCAAGACAAAATACATTCATTAAGTACAAATCTTAAAGGTCGATACAACATCTCTAATATCATGGCCGCAATTGCTGTAGCAACGGAATTGGGAGTAAAAATGAAAGATGTAAAAAAAGCTCTTAAGAAAGTACCTCAACTTGAAGGAAGATGGGAAGTAATTAAGCAAAAACCATACCAAGTTATCATTGATTTTGCACATACTCCAAATGCACTAGAAAATGCCTTGAAAAGAGGAGATTCCATAAAAAAGAAAGGAGCCAATCTGATTGTTGTCTTTGGATGTGCTGGGAAAAGAGACAATTTCAAGAGGCCAAAGATGGGTAAAGTTGCGGCAAAATATGCAGATATTACAATTTTGACAGCAGAAGATCCAAGGGGAGAAGATATAGAGGAGATAAACAAGCAAATCATTGAAGGTTTCCAAGCATCACAACATGGACCTAACAAAAAATATTTCAGTATTCCTAACAGAAAGGCTGCAATCAAAAAAGCTCTTAATATTACAACAAAAGATGACATTGTAATCATAACTGGAAAAGGTCATGAAAAAAGTATGAATTTGGATGGTAAAAAAGAATTACCTTGGGATGACAAACAAATTACATTGAAATTGCTCAAATTGAAGAAATAGGATATTCTTGCTATCATTATCCATATGAAATACATCTTTAAAGAACACACTTCTGATTATCAAAATTACAAATTCCCATACCTAATTTACGCAGAAGCAGAAAAAGACGATAGCGTAGAAGACATGTACAACAAAGGTTTCCTACCTTCAAGAATTAAAAATAATTACTACTACATGTCAAGAAATTTACGTATAGATCTTGAAAATTTTGAATTAAGTAGTGAAAACAAAAGAATATTAAAAAAAACAGAAGGTTTAATTGTAAAGAATGAAATATTAAAAGATTTTGAATTTAACTATGATATTTCTAAATTAGCATCAGAATATTTTAAAGAAAGATTTGGAAAATTAATCATAAGTCCACAAAAATTAAAATGGCTCTTTTCATCAGAATTTTTTACAAACATACTTACGTACAAAATGGATAACAAAGTCATGGGATATTGCATTGCTATGGAATCACAAAACATTCTACACTATGCATATCCTTTCTATGAACCCAAATACATTGGACAAAATGTAGGAATAGGGATGATTTTAAAAGCAATAGAATTAGCAAAAAACAGTGGAAAAAAGTATTTCTATCTTGGAACTGCATATGCAAAAGAGGCAAGCTACAAATTACAATTTAAAGGAATAGAATGGTTCGACGGTGAAAATTGGAATAGTGATATTAATTTACTTAAGGAAAAGGTTAAAAATGATATTTAATGGTAGCGATCACAAAATTCATTTCATCGGTATAGGGGGTTCTGCAATTGCACCTCTAGCCATTATGTTGAAGCAGCAAGGTTACAGAATCACAGGTTCAGACAACAATGTTTTTGAACCAGCTCTTTCGCTACTAAACAAAAACGGAATTCAATGGTATCAAGGTTTTAAGCCAGAAATGATAAAAGATGTAGACTTGGTAATCATAGGAGGTTCTATGTTAATGAAAGATTCTGGAAATCCAGAATATGTTGAGGCAAAAAAATTAAAAAAGAAAATGGAAAGTTTTACATATTTAGTTAGAGAACATATAGTTAAAAAAAATTCCATCGTTGTTTGTGGTACATATGGTAAAACAACGATAACATCTCTGATTGCATGGATTCTAGAAACTGCTGGAATGAATCCATCATTTTTGATAGGAGGGATACCTTTAAATTTTGATACAGGTATTAGAAAAACAGATACAGAATATTCCGTTGTAGAAGGAGATGAATATGCTGCTTCCTTTGGTTTCGATATGGCACCAAAATTCCTCTACTACAAACCAAAATACACAATCATCACATCTGCACAGTGGGATCATGTCAATCTTTACAAGACAGAAGAATCATATATAGGGGCATACAAGAAGTTAGTTTCTGCAGTTAAGAAAAATAAGGGGACTCTTTTTCTTTCAAGGAAAGGCCATAACATCGAAAAAGTTACCGAAGGTTATGAAGGTAGAAAAATATATTACGGAGAGAAAAATGCAGGATTTCATATAAAGAAAGTTTCATTTGAAAAAGATAAAACAATATTCAACGTAGAAAAAGAAAATGAAACAATAGGGGAATTTCAAACTCAACTAATGGGTGAACATAATGTCGAAAATTGTTTGGCAGCAATATCTCTAACCTACGAACTTGGAATAAAAACCTGCTATATTGCTGAAGCATTAGAAACCTACAAAGGGGTTAAAAGAAGATTAGAAATTCTTGGACAAAACAGTAAGGGAGCGACTGTCATTGATGACTTTGCTCATTCACCAATCAAAGCAGAAGCAACACTAGAAGCTTTAAGAACAAGATACAAAAAAAATAAAGTAATCGTAATATACACACCAAGAGCATCAGAAAGGGATTCAAAAAAAACTTTAAAATGGTACAAAGAAAGCTTCAAAAATGCAGATCATATAATTATTCCAAAAATCATGGTCAAAAAATCTTCTGGAAAAGATGATAGGATACATGGAATTGATATTGTAGATGCAATAAATAAGCCTGAAAAATCAAAACACTACTTTCCAAAAGAGGAACAGATTTTAAAATTTTTGGATAAACATTCTTCAAAGAATACCATCATAATATTTATGAGTGCAGGAGGGTGGGGTGAATTAATGGAAAAAGCTTTAAAAATCTAACTAATTATGAAAATTACAAAAATTGCAATTCTTTTACTAATATTTGTTTCCATAATATATTTTGCTGTTAACTTTGAGACAGTTCAAGAAAAAGAAAGCAATACAAAAGAAGAAACTGAATATCAAGCAGATTATGAAAACATTGTACCTTATGAGATTCTTACAGAATGGTATCCAAATGAGGATCCAGAAGCTCTAGGATTAGAAGTTTCTATTCAAAATATCAGTGAACAGAATATCATAAATTTGGTAAACTACTTCGCTTCAACAAAAGAAATAGCAGATATACAATTTTTTAATGATGATACAGAATATCTAGCCCACTATACAAAAAACGCTGAAGTAAATGAATTAGAGTGGATGCAAGAAGAAGGTGTACTTGAAGAACTCTTTGGTGCTAAAACAGCTTTTTACCATGGAGATTGTAATTAAAATACCTCATTAACTTTTCTTTCGAAAAAGTATTGGCCATAAAATCATATCAA
>CAZELS010000070.1:0-1891 GCA_964513165.1 uncultured Candidatus Saccharibacteria bacterium | reverse complement strand
TTTCGACCACTCAGGCACCTCTCCATTACTCCTGCTCTATCTCCTCTTCTTCATCTCTCAAAACCTCTGTTTCGATGAGCTTTGTTTCAACGACAACCCTCCCCTCTCTAGAAGGAAATCGTTTCAAAAATCCAGGAAAAAATTTAGGAAAAAATTCAACTTTTGGTTCTTTATCAGAAAATTTTTCTTTTTCTAAAATTTCTATACCCTCTTCCCAACTCTTTCCAAGCAAGGACTTTGCAATTTCTTCTCTATCAATTTTTGGCCTTACATTACCCTTTGCTTTGAAAAGTATTGTTACATGGTTACCTTCAACACTTTCAATTGTAATATTTGTTTCAATTTCTTCATCCAATTCTAATTCCAAGTCTTGATCTGAAGTAAACAAATCATTCCTTATGGCTGCATCCTTTATGAGCTCTTCTTTTGAATCTAAAATTTCTTTTTCATTAAAAAACAAAGCTTCTGTTTTTGTAGCAAGACTTAAAGTAAAAATATCCCCTTCTCCACCTATTGGGATATCAGTACTCACATTACCATCTAGTGCTTGAATTACAGATTCCTCTATCAAACTCCAATCAGGATTTCTTTCTTCAAGTTGTTTCCGTCCCTCTGCATACGCTTCCTCCTGTAACATTGTGAAAATGTTGTTGTAATCTTCTTGAGTTAACATTGGGAATGTTTCGCTCAAACCACCAGAAAAAGCAGTAAAATTCTCACCGTCTTGTTTTTGTGAATCAAGACCAGCAATTGTAAATTTTGTTCTAGGAGACAAATTGTATTCGGCACCAGGTTCTGTCGCTCTTACAGGCATAGAAAGAGATCCTCGAGGTGTGAGTATCCCTGGAACAGTTGTTTCAAATGTTAGGCCTCCTGAAGAAGTCAAAATTGTTCCTGCTGCAATATCAATATCTTCATCCATATCTCTATCCCAATTGTTTATCAAAACGATTCCCTCAGCCTTTGAGCCCCTCTTTCCTTCTCCAGTCGTTCTCGCAGAATCAGATCGATTTACAATGACCTCTTCCCTTTTTATTGGAATTTCACCCTCTTCAATATCCAAGCTATTGATATTAATGTTTCCTTTCAAAGTTTTTTCAATCTCTATTGCCCTACTCTCAATATATATCTCTGCTTTTACAAGAGGTAACATGTAATTTCCTAAAATTGCTGCGATGATTAGTGCAACAACTCCTATACCTGCAAAAAGAATGATTTTTTTCTTTAATTTTTTCATATCTAAAGGAACTCTAGGTGCCCTAGGCTTTGGTGTTGAAGTTGGTTTTTGTATATCAGGAGTGCTATCCTTTATATTTCTCAACTGATTCATATTTGTGAAATTTTTTCCAACCAATATTGCCTGCCTCTGTTCTTCTAAAGCTTTCTTTTTTTCTGGATCTATTTCTTGCCCAATAGCGAAAGTTAAATCATCTTCATGAACAATCTTGTTGTTATCTTTGTTTAGAAGATTTTTTGATTTTTCAATTACTTCTTGAACCCTACGTTGATATTCAGAATCTTGAAGAACTGGTTCTTCCCCTTTGCTCAAATCTTGAATTGTTTCCTGTGCGTCCTTTTTTCTTCCTTTCAATGCGCTCTCTAGCTCATCTGCCCTTTCAAGCCTGTGCTTTTCTGCAATTAACCACAAATCTTCATCAACATCAGATGGAGATTCTGTAACAATTCCTCCAGCCATCCTTGCGTTTCTTACACCACTAGAATTTTGTATGATTTGTAAAATCAAATTCTTTTTTAACTCGTCACAAACCTCTAGGATAACTTTCAAATTTATTGAACTAATCAACAAATCGCTCTCTTCTGCAAAAGTCAGGAGAATATTTTCATCTTTTAACGATGAAACTTTTCTCAAAATATCAGTCAATTCATCATT
>CAZELS010000069.1:0-2973 GCA_964513165.1 uncultured Candidatus Saccharibacteria bacterium | reverse complement strand
TTGGCCAAAAAATGATTTTCCTAGATCAGCTACAAGAAAAATTAAAAAAGAAGAAGTAAGAAAATTTATAAAACAACAAGAAATAGAAGATGAGAAACTAGAAAGAGCAGGAATTGCAAGTCCGCTGATTCAAATTTTAAGTCAAATAACAGGTGTTGATGAGAGAAATATTTTGGAACAGACGAAAGTCATTCCTGATTTGAAGTTAGATTCTTTAATGAAAGTTGAACTTATTGTTCGCATTGAAGATGAATTTGGAGTGGTTATTGATGAGACAAAGATCTCTTCAAAAACCACTGTTGTACAATTACAGGATATTATTGATACAGCAGAACCTGGGAAAAAAATTTCGCCACTAAAATCTTGGCCCCGATGGTGGTGGATACGCTTAATTCGTGTTATTGTGCAATTTATTCTTTTCTCAATTACAAGAACCTTTGTTCGTCTTCGTATTGAAGGCAAGCAAAACTTAAAGGATTTGTCTTTACCGGTAATTTTTATGCCGAATCATTTAAGTTATGCGGATCCTGTTGTTGTGGCAATGGCTTTACCTCACAAAATAAGAAGACGGATTTCTTTTGCTGCAGCTCGTGATGTTTTATATGAATACTATTCACATCTTGTTTTTCCTGTAGAACTTACAGGAAATTCATTCCCTCTTCCTAGATTAGAAGGCGAAAATATTAGGTTGGGGCTTGAGCGTATGGGTAAGATGTTGGATGAAAAATATTCTGTTGTGATTTTTCCAGAAGGCAAAATGAGTAAAACAGGTGAGTTGCTTCCATTAAAGAGAGGTGCGGGCTTTGTTGCTGTTGAGATGAATTGTTACATTGTACCAGTAAGGCTATATGGTACAGCTGAAATTGTTCCATATGGAAAATTTATGCCTTGTAAGCGTGGAATAGTTAGAGTTGTATTTGGAAAACCAATAAAATTCAAAAAATCTGATTCTTATCATTACGCAACAAAAGAGATTGAAGCAGCACTCAAAGAACTATAGTTTTGCCCATATTTGATGCTTGTTGAGTTTTGGTATAGAAATCTTGTATATATATATATAGGAAGGGATTGTTTTTTGGAGGAGACATTTGGATGGAGGGAATTATGAGGATTCTTTATGTTCCTTTTTGGGTTTCTTTACTTTCCTTGAACGAATTAAAACAGTTGGATGCTGGAAAAGAAGAACAAATACCAATACTAGAGGAGGTTTTAAATCTAATAAACAAATAAACAAAAAAGCTAAAGTAATAATTGAACTTAAAGGTAAAAACACAGCAAAACCTGTTGCAATACTATTTGAACGGTATTTGCAAAAAGGCTTTGTAGTAGATAGTTTTCTGGTAATTTTATTTAATAGTAACGAATTGTTTGAATTTAAAAAACATATGCCGCAAGTAAAAACAGGTCTAATATTTAATAAGATTTCTAAAGCCAAATTAGTCTGTGATAAGAGTTTGCAGAAACTTGATTACATAGTTTTAAATTTTGAATATACAACTCAAAAAGTTGTTGATTTAATTCATAAGATAAACATAAAAATTTATGTTTATACTCCAAATCAAGAGCATGAAATTGAAAGCATGCATTCTTTAGGCGTCGATGCTGTTACTTCTGACTATCCCGATAAAATCTAACGATCCAGAGGTTTGGCTGTTTGCAAATTAGTATGAGATTAGTGTTTTTTAATGCGTAAAAAATAATTTAATTTTTTTTTTAAAAAAAGCTTGCAATGATATTAGAAAAGTGTATTCTATAACCATGATGAAACGAGGAGGAAGCGAAAACGGGGGAGTAGGAAAGAAAAATTTTTTCCTTTAAAGTTTGGAAAATTGAAAATCTTTGAAATACACAAAACGTCAAACAAGTAATTCAATTACTTTGATACTTTGAAAAAAGTTATCTGAACCTTGGAAGGATTCTTTAAATTCCGATACGGAGAGTTTGATCCTGGCTCAGAATGAACGTTGGCGGCGTGCTTAACACATGCAAGTCGAACGAGAAAGTCCCTTCGGGGGCGAGTAAAGTGGCGAACGGGTGCGTAACACGTAGGAATCTGCCCTTCTGTGAAGGATACCTTCGAGAAATCGAAGCTAATACTGCATAAGTCCCTTCGGGGAGAAAGACGGCCTCTTGCTGTCGCAGAAGGATGAGCCTGCGGACTATTAGTTTGTTGGTGAGGTAAAAGCTCACCAAGACTGTGATGGTTAGCCGGCCTGAGAGGGTGGACGGCCACACTGGGACTGAGATACGGCCCAGACTCCTACGGGAGGCAGCAGTGGGGAATATTGCACAATGGGCGAAAGCCTGATGCAGCGACGCCGCGTGGAGGATGACGGTCTTCGGATTGTAAACTCCTGTTAAGTGGGAAGAAATCTTTGTGAATAATACGCACAGAGGATGACGGTACCACTAGAGAAAGCTCCGGCTAACTTCGTGCCAGCAGCCGCGGTAATACGAAGGGAGCTAGCGTTATTCGGAATTACTGGGCGTAAAGAGCGTGTAGGCGGTTAATTAGGTCAGTTGTTAAATTTCCCAGCTCAACTGGGAGTCGGCAATTGAAACTGGTTGACTAGAGGGCAAGAGAGAGAAGTGGAATTCTCGGAGTAGCGGTAAAATGCATAGATCTCGAGAGGAACACCGGTTGCGAAGGCGGCTTCTTGGCTTGTTCCAGACGCTCAAGCGCGAAAGCGTGGGGAGCAAACAGGATTAGATACCCTGGTAGTCCACGCCGTAAACGATGATCACTAGATGTGGGTTTTGTTTATCAAGATCTGTGTCGTAGCTAACGCGTTAAGTGATCCGCCTGGGGAGTACGGTCGCAAGATTAAAACTCAAAGGAATTGACGGGGGTCCGCACAAGCGGTGGAACATGTGGTTTAATTCGACACTACGCGAGGAACCTTACCTGGGTTTGACATGCAACCGACCGCCATAGAAATATGGTTTTCCAAGTTTACTTGGACGGTTACACAG
>CAZELS010000068.1:0-2872 GCA_964513165.1 uncultured Candidatus Saccharibacteria bacterium | reverse complement strand
CTGTTAATGAAAGTATTTATTAACATAACTTCTTCTGAGCCTTCTCCAGTTATCCTCGAAAGTTGCATGAATATTGATGCAATAAAGCCTGTAATAGCTAAAGCAATGATTGTACTTAATATGGCTATTGATGTTTTCTTGTTTAAACCATGCGAAAGGTAGAAGCTAACTGGAATTATGAATGCTGAAGCTACGATTGAAATAAATACAGGGCTAGCTCCATTTAATATTTGTGGTATTAAGAATGAAAATATTATAAAAAAGGAAACTATTAAACCTAGCATTGCTCCGAAAGTCTTTTTTGAAGAAACTATGAATGCTAATGTTAAGAATATTGCAAAAAGTATTATCAAAACATTTTGACGATCATAGGATACAATGGAATAGGTATCTGTAGTTTCAGATTTTGAAACTAAAACTCTATCTCCTTCTTTGTAGTCCTGTTTTATGAAATCTTTTAATCCAGCGATTTGTATTTCTACCTTCTCATTATTCTCTGGTATGTTTAATTTCAAAACTTTGTTTATTTGAATCTCGTCAATACCTTCTAATTCAACTTCTTCAACAGAAACTATTTGCTCTACAATAGCTCTGTAGTAGGTATATTCTTCTTGTGCATGAATAGAGCTTGGTAGAAAGAACAGGGCGAGAAAGAATAGAATTATGCTTTGTATATAAAATATTTTTTTCATAGGTTTATGATATTATTTTTATGATGCATTATCAACTAACAATTGTTCATATCTTTTACCCATATTTCTCTTGACAAATGTTAAAAACCTGATAGGCTTAAATTAGTTCTTGTAAAACTCTTGTCTGTAAGTAAGTTTACTTGCTTTGGAGGAAGGCTCCTTTAAAACAATTTGACTTGTCATGACGTCATTTTGTTTACAGACAGCAGAAATAAGGTTCCTTATTTCATCTACAATGGGTTCTTTGTATAATCCATATCTTTTCTCTTACATATACTTCTGTATGTGTAACAGGATTAGAATTTAGCTAATCTATTCCGCAATAGTAACCCTATTGGGAGTTTTAGATTAAAGGGGTTCTTAATTGAACCTTGTATACAAAAAAGACCCGCGGTTTTTTAAATTTGCGGGTCTTTTCTTTTGTCTAAAATTTCTTTTTTGTTTCCAAAGGTGGTTCGAATGAGAGAAAGATTTGATAGCCAAGTTTTTTTTCTTTAAATTTGTCCATAATTTCATGCCAATAATATTCAAGAAGTTTTGGTGTGTAATGATATAGAGATTTGCTTGAATCTCCAGAAAATCTTATTTTTAGAATTTTCTCTTCATTCCTTTCCTCTATAGATGTTTCGATATGACCAAAAAATCTAAAATAGTGAGGTACGTTTTGACTTTCTATATTAGCTCTCGAAATCGAACTTTCAAATAAATGATGAGTTTTGTCGGTTTCATTCTTCCAGCAAATAATCAAATTATGATCATTTTGCTTGCTATAGAGATCTTTTTGTTGTATATAGGCTATGAAAGTACCCTTGTCATTTTCTCTAATGTCACTGAGTTCGTGAATTTCTGCAGGCTGCGAAAGAATATTTTTGAATGTTTGGGCTAAGTTTTTTGCTTCTTCCTTTTTGTAATCTACTAAGTGTTTAAATTGTTCTGCTTTTTTATCAATAATTTTTGAAAAAACCTCCTTATTTTGAATAAAAGTAGAGATATAAACGATATCTTCAATATTATCTCTTTCAAACAACATTCTTTCTATATGCTCGGGATCCAAATGTAACAAACCTTCTGGACGAGACGAAAGTTCATAAAAATTAAAATCCTTGGGATCGTAATCATAATCCACATACTTGCCTTCTGGTATATTTTCAAAAGTATCTATCTTAAAGCTCATACCTAATTATACATCCACAAGGGAATCAATCCTACTCTTATTAGAATTTAAAAGGGATTGCGCTAGGTACCTTATGTGAAAAGTGGTCGGGGAGACAGGACTTGAACCTGCGGCCTCTGCTTCCCAAAAGCAGCGTTCTAGCCATCTGAACTACTCCCCGATACAGCATTATACAACAAAAAAACCTAAGTTCAAACAAAAAGGGAGCTTTTACACTCCCTTTCCAAAATCAAATCGGTTTTCTTCTTAAATAGCACTCATTAACTTAAGTGCATATTGAGAAATCATAGGAATTTCAAATTTCTTTCCATTATTTGCATTAACCATACCCATGATAATTAAAACAACAACTGCAAGCCAAAACAATGGTAATATGAAAAATACAAAAATCCAACCAATTAGTGGTATTAAAACAAGAATAAAAGAGAGAATATAGAAAATTACTAGAAGAGCACCAATTATGGTATATTGAGCACCATAATATCTTACAAAGTCATCATCCTTTTCAACAAAAAGAAGTATTAAACCAATTATAGGGATGCAAGCAATAATCGCCTTTACCTTGTTCTCAGAATCAAATTTAATCTCCTCGAACTTAACTTGACGTTTTGCTTCTTTTACTTTTGGCTCTGCCATAGTATTTTTCTTTTAAAGTTATATTAATCTAGCCAAGTATATGCTATGGAATGATTAATTTCAAGAGTAGTGATAAAATAGCGACAATGATTTCATTAAAAAACATTACAGTAAAATCTGAAGAAGGAGATACTATCTTAGAAAATATCAATCTCAATCTAAAAGAAAACACCCTAAACCTCATACTAGGTCCAAATGCTGCTGGTAAAAGCACCTTAGCACACATCATTATGGGTAATACAGATTTAAATGTTAAAGGTGAGGTATTTTTCAAAAAAAAGAATATTTCTAAGAAAAAACTTGATGAAAGAGCTAGACTTGGTATCTTCTTAGCCTATCAAAATCCTGTGGAAATACCTGGGGTGAAGAT
>CAZELS010000067.1:0-2113 GCA_964513165.1 uncultured Candidatus Saccharibacteria bacterium | reverse complement strand
AAGAAAACCAAAACTCTTTTTAATACTTACTCTGTGATTTTTGTACTGTGCCCGCATCGCATAGTGGTATTGCACAAGCCTGGAGTGCTTGGCCCTTTGGGCTCGCAGGTTCGATTCCTGCTGCGGGCGTTTTTTCCTTAGAAACCTTTAAAAGTTCTATACAATTAGATTTTCTATAGCGAGGTGGAGCAGCCTGGAGTGCTCGTCGGGCCCATAACCCGGAGGTCGTGTGGTTCAAATCCCACCCTCGCTATTTTTCAAAATGCAAACATTTCTTCCATATGCAAATTTAAGCAAGTCCTTGAAGTCTCTTGATAGCAAACGCCTTGGAAAACAGAGAGTTGAAGCACATCAAATTCTAAACATTCTTTTGGAAAGAACAAAAACAAAAGGTTGGAGGAATCATCCGGCTGTAAAGATGTGGAAAGGCCACACAAATGTACTAAAGCTCTATTTCAACAAATCGGTAAAACTTTGGATTTCAAAAGGATATAGGAACAATATGAAACTTGAAACAATAAAAGGAAAAATTATTTTTCCTCCTTGGTTTGGGAATAAAAAATTTCATGCATCCCATAGAAGTAATCTTTTAAGAAAAGATAAGGAATTCTATTCTAAATTTGGTTGGAAAGAAAAAGATAATTTAGATTATGTTTGGCCCACTTAAGGAAACTAAGGGGTTCCTTGAAGCTCAATAACTTAAATGTTACATGCCTTCCTTTAAGTTTGTGCTCAAGGATGATTGATAATTCAAAAGCATTAAAAGATATAAAAACTTATTAAAAACATGGGAAGAAGAAGAAGAAGAGGTATGTCTCCCATAGTTGCTGTCATACTTGTTACTGTTTTGGCAATAGTTGCCGCACTAATTATTGGAAGAACTGTAATATCTAATGTAAATGAGGATAGGGAAATTGCATTTGCAAAAATAGCATTATTTGATGAGAAAATGAGAATAAAATTTGTTTCAGTTGATCAAATTGATTCTAATATAATTAACGTTACTTTCTGTTGTGCTTCAGGAACTTATAAAAAAGTTGAAATAACTGGACAAGAAGTTAATGAACTGGATATTGGTTTAGTAATAGATAGGTCTGGGAGTATGGAGCAAAGCGGATGGACCTTAAACTTTAATGAAGGAATTTCTCCTTATGAATTTTATAAAAATATAAACGTGCCTAAAGATGACTATAGTTCTTACGAAACTTTTAATGTGAATTCCGGAACTGAAAGACTTGCTGTACTTTTAGATTGGGATCGAATTACAGGATATGTTGGTTCAGAAGGCTCTGAGTTTGCTCTTAACTTAAGAAACCCAAGCGGAACTTGGATTTTTGGATCAAATAGGCCAAATGTTGGAGGAATTGTTGATCCTCCAGATAGCGTCGGGACTTCTGATGAATACTTCAGTGGGATATCTACAAAACCCCAAATAGTTTACATAGAAAACCCCCAAGAAGGAAATTGGAGAGTAAAAGTTTATGGATGGAACTTGAGACCTCGATCTAACCCTCCGAATTCCCAGGATGTTAATGTATCTGTTTACATAGGAGATTCTTCACAAATAATTCGAAATCCTACAATAATCTCCTTGGATGCAGCTAAAGATGCGGCTAAAGATTTCATAAATGATAAAAGGGGCAATGAGCAAATGAACTATGTGGTTTTTGGAAGTTATGGAGAATTAAAACAAACTCTTACTTCAGACCAGCAAGACCTTCTTAATGCGGTTGATGACACGGGTAAAGAAGGAGGTACTGCAATACAAACAGGAATCAAGACTGCAACAAATAACTTGATACAAAATGGAAGGCAAGATTCTGATAAATTGATTGTTGTTCTTACAGATGGTCAAAATGATTTGGGTCCAGACATTGCAATACAAGAAGCAAACAATACAAAAAACCAAGGAATAGAAATTTTCACAATAGGGTTGACGGGTTTTGTCGATGAAGATATGTTAAAAGAAATTGCTTCTTACGAAGATTATTATTTTTACGCGCCTGATGCTTCTGCATTAGGATCTATTTTTGGATTGGTTAGAGAAAAAATAATTAAAAAATCTGTTTCAACATCTCTATCTGATAAATTTAAAATAGTTTTTTACAACGAC
>CAZELS010000066.1:0-2751 GCA_964513165.1 uncultured Candidatus Saccharibacteria bacterium | reverse complement strand
ACTTGGTATCATTTTGAAGATGTATTGAGGGAAGAATTTGGGAGTTTACTTTTAGTTTACAAAACCTTTTCAACAGCTGAGAGCATAACGTTAATGAATGAGGGTCAGGTTGATTATGTCCTAGCTGGAAGGCCCTTGTATTTTAATGAGGGTGAATATGAGTACGAGATTATAGGGGATGGATTGGCATTTATTGCGAAAGAAGCATTATTAATACAGGAAAAAGATATTAATGAATATGAATTTGTTACAAGCCTTGATGTTAATTATGTAAAAAAGTTTGTTGATTTAAAAAATTTAGAAAAAAAAGAGTTCAATACTTTAGAGGAAGGAAAAATCTATGTGCTTGATTGGAATGAGGTTGATATTGATGAGGTTGAATTAGTTATCGTGGAAAGTGAAAAAGGTGGAAAGGCTAGATATTCCAGAAGACCGACTTTGTATTGTAAAAATACTTGTTTAGATGTTTTGATAAAAATTCTTAAACAAAAAGACGACTGTTGTTAAACAACAACCATTTTTTATTAAATGTTTTTTTTCAATATTTATTATGTTACACTGAATATATCTAAAAAAGGAGTGACAAATATTATGAAAATACAAAAGGGAGATATAAAAAGCATTTTGTACATATCAGTAGTCACATCCCTGATAATGTTTTGGGGCTCCGCATTCTTTTACTATTTCGAGTTTGGTAAGAATGCAGAAGTCGAGAATTTTTTTGATGCTTTTTGGTGGACAGTGGTTACTACGACATCTCTAGGTTATGGAGATATTTATCCTGTTACAACGGCAGGTAGAATAGTTGGTATATTTTTAATGTTTTTTGGAATTGTCTTAATTGGTTTGATTGCTGGTAGTGTAAGTAGGCACTACATTGAAGCAAGAAAAAGAAGGAATGGAGAGCTATAGCTTATCTTTTCTTAGGCATCAGTTACATTTAATCTGATCGAGATTTATCTTTTCTGTTGTATAGAGATATTCAGGAGTGTCATCATACAAAGATTTCTTTATCCATGAAAATGAAATTTCGTTTTCTGCTGAAAGGAGATTTGGGTTGATTTCAAAAAGAATTTCTTTGTTTTCATTTGGCCCAATTTTTTCAAAATGACTAATAGGATTATTTTCATATGAGTTGTATTCAATATCATTTACTTTGTATGTTAATTGATATCCAAAATTTCTGTCTAGTAGATTCTCATATATGATATCTCTTTCTCTGCCATTTTTAAGCTCTAAAGTAAAAAGCAAGTCATCACAATTGTATTTGTAGTCTAATATAGTAATATCAACAAGAGGTTTGCGGATTTCGGAGTATCTTTTTGCTGTGTTATCATTTAGCTTTTCAACTTTCTTGGCTTCCAAAATGCCAATATCTTTATTAATTTGGCCTACTATCAAAGCGTATTCTCCCAAAGCAAAGGTTTGATTTGTTTCAAATTGAAAAACGAGAGTATCTTCTGGAAAATCTATATCCATCAAAGTAAAAAGTTCTCCGGATATTTCTGAAATCATTCCAAAAACAACATATTCTTTTTTTTGATCAACCTCACGAAGATTATTGTATTCTTTGACACCTATTGCATCAGTATGTCTTGGATATACATAGAACAGAATTGCTATTAGGAAAATAATTAAGAGAGATATTATTATCCACTTCATTGTTGTAAAAACCTTACTCATTAGGAGGTTTGTAAATTTACTTTCCTATTGTAGCATACTGGGGAAAATTTCTGGAGGTAGAGGTTTGTTTGATTACTCAGATTCAGTAGCGATCTTTTCTGATTGAATGTAATCGACAACTTCTGCTTTGCTCCAAACATTTATATCTTTTGCTCCCTCTCTGTCTAGATTTTTTCTTTCTACAGGTGCAAAAGTACCTATTTGGACGGCATCAACTTCTTCAGGTAAATGGTTGAGTATATGAGTTAGAAAGCATTGAGCCGTATTGTTGATGTGATTTTCACTGTTTTCATGTATTTTAAAAGCACTGTCTTTTTCCAAGAGCAGAATCTTTTTAGTTTCATTTATTTTTAATAATTCCGTGAAAAATACTTCCAAATTAGCAACATTAGTACTACGATCTGAAATTTTATCTTTTTTGTTTTGATTTAATGTTTCTATTCCCATAAATGCTGTAATTATAGCATAGTTGAATATATTTCTGAATAGTTTTGGAAAAAATCTAAATGTAGAAGTTTTATTTTTTTAAAACTGAGTAGTCTTTTTTAAATCGTCTAAATATTGGTTAATATTATCCATCTCCCAAACATTTAATGTTTCATTAGGGAGACAACCTTGTTTTTTAAAATAGACAACAGTATCTTTTATGTCTATTTTTAGAACATTAACGTAATCTGGTAGAGAATTAAATGTTTGTGAAGCGCATTCCTTGTCGTCCAAGAATTCTCCTAATGTATTATTTTTACTGCCATTTCCAAGATCTTCTACACGATTTACAAAGTTACCAAGTGTATTTATAGCAACTTCATCACTTCCTGTGTTTTCAATATTTAAATTCTCCATCTTACTCGGATTCTACCACATTAAAATATATACTTCATCATTTTTTCTAACTATATTTGGAACTTGAATGGTAAATTCATCATTTTGCTTTACTTCACTAACTTTCTTGTTATCAATAACCATATTTTCTAACTGTAATTTTACTAAACCAGTTTTATTACCAGTTATTAAACATGGGTCCATTTCTTTTGCACCATGTTCTCCCTGAACCCTTATTAAAGCCAC
>CAZELS010000065.1:0-2309 GCA_964513165.1 uncultured Candidatus Saccharibacteria bacterium | reverse complement strand
CTTTTTTGGAAAATAATGTAATACTTTTCCTAAAAAATGTTTTTTAACACCTGATTGATTTCCTGGACCCTCAGCCCATTCTTTAATATCTCTTCCCATGTACATTCCTGTACTAAAACCCCTATTAAAAACTGTACCTAATCTCTTGTTCCATTCCTCTACCAATTTTTTTGAATAGTTACCATCCCCTACTGCTTCCAGAGCTTCTTTGTAACATCGAACTACAGTATCGACATATTCTGGAGGTCTTGCTCTACCTTCAATCTTTAAAACCTTAATTCCGGCCTTAAGAATCTCAGGAAGCATTCCAATTGTTGAAATATCCCTAGGACTCATTATGTAATTATTATCTATCTTCAACTCCTTTCCTGTTTCTAAGTCTTTTACTTTGTAAGCTCTTCTACAAACCTGAGTACATTCACCTTTGTTTGCAGAGCTATTGTAGCAGTAAAGACTCATACTACATCTTCCACTGACTGCTACGCACATTGCACCATGCCCGAAGATCTCTATTTCTACTAATTCCCCCTTCGGCCCTACAATCTTCTCCTCTTCTATTTGTTTAACAATATCACCTATTTGTTCTAAAGTGAGTTCTCTAGCTAAAACAATTCTGTCTGCATATTTTGAAAAAAATCTTACCGATTCAATATTTGAAACAGAAAGTTGAGTGGAAATGGTCATTGGCATATTTATGGATTTTGCATATTCCATAGCTGCAATGTCTGACACTATGATTCCATCGTAATCAAATTCTTTAGCTTTTTGAATGACCTGTTCCATTTTAGAAAGATCTGCATTGTACAAAACTGTATTAACAGTAATGTATATTTTAGTGTCATTTTCATGACAAAATTTGGATATTTCTTGCAAATCTTTAAGAGGAAAGTTTTTCGCTCCAGTGCTACGCATGTTAAAGTTTTCGACTCCTATGTATATGCAATCGGCACCAGCTTTAACAGCAGTTCTGAGGCATGCCCAATCACCTGCAGGAGCTAAAATTTTTAAGAAATTTTGACTCATTTTAATTTCCTCCAAATCTACGATTTCTTTTTTCGAAATCTGCTATTGCATCATCTAAATCTTTTTCTGAAAATTCTGGCCAATGACATTTTGGAAAGTAAAATTCACTGTACACCGATTCCCATGTTAAAAATCCAGAGAGCCTTTGTTCCCCAGATGTCCTAATTATCAATTCCGGGTCTGATTGTCCCTTGTACCACATATGTTTTTGTATTAATTCTTCTGTAATTTCTTTCGCCTTGAATCCTTTTTTAAGAATTTTTTTAATAGCCTCTACGATTTCCAATCGACCTCCATAGTTAAAACACAGGTTTAAAACAGCACTTTTGTTGTGTTTCGTTTTTGTATGAATATATTGTATGTCTTTCTTAGTGCCTTCGCTTAAATTTTTCTTACTACCGATGACATTAATTTTTATGCCATTTTTGTTAAACAAATCGGCTTCTTTGAAACATGCCTTATGAAAGAGTTTCATCAAGAATTCGATTTCTTCCTTCCCACGATTCCAATTCTCAATGGAAAATGCATAGAAACTTGTGGTTTTAATACCTCTGTCAATACACCAATTAGCGACATCTTTGAGCTTGTTGTAACCCCTTCTATGGCCTTCAGCAGTTGGAAAATGTTTTTGCTCTGCCCATCTTCGATTACCATCCATTATGAAGGCAATATGATTTATAGTTGTCATTTTTATGAATTTTCTTTAATAAATTTGTCAAAAGAACGATCATATGTTGCTTCTCCATCCTTTGAAAAGCAACATGCAGGTAGTTGTTTTTGATCAAGATGGTATTTCAAACATTCGCAACAAATACCTTTTCTTGGACATCCAGAATATGTACAAGGACAAGTACTACAATTTGCTTCTTTCTTGCATTCCATGAATCTGAAATTTAAGAAATTAGATTATTGGGTAATTCTAGCATAGATTTTGAAAAATTTGGCATAAAAGAAAAAATATACTAGAATGGAATTGTCCTTGCTTATCATAAAAAGTGTGTTTTGTTAGAAAAACAATAGAAAAAAGATGGAACAATATTATTTACAAATTCTACTTGGTGTAATATCTGCACTGATACTTTTTCTTTTTGGTATTGAAAATCTGAGTAAGG
The DNA here is from genome assembly GCA_964513165.1 of uncultured Candidatus Saccharibacteria bacterium. GTDB lineage: Bacteria > Patescibacteriota > Dojkabacteria > SC72 > T1SED10-24 > CAZELS01. Next base: position 174 of record CAZELS010000065.1, on the reverse strand, counting down.
AATTTCAAGGTTTAGCAGCGGAGAGATTTAGATTAATAATTGCAAAGTTATCCAAGAACAGAATCACAGGAGCTATAGTAGGTGCGGTTTCAACGGCCCTTATTCAATCCAGTTCCGCAGTCACCGTAGTTGTAGTAGTTCTAGTTAATACTGGGATAATATCTTTTCGCAATA
>CAZELS010000064.1:0-10702 GCA_964513165.1 uncultured Candidatus Saccharibacteria bacterium | reverse complement strand
GAAATCTCCCCCAGGAGAGATACTAGGTATAACTATTTTGTAATTTTTGTCTCCCTCAAGGAGTTGTTGTGAGTGTGTTGTATTTACTGACACAAAAAGTCCAAGCAATAGTATACTTAATATTGTAGTGAAAAGTTTTTTCATTTGGGCTTTGCATTTATATATAACTTACATATTAATTTACTTGAGTTGTGCATAAATGTAAAGAGTTTTTATTGTATGGTATTATTTCACTATGAAGAATATTTCTTTAAAAAAAATTTGTTATTTCTTTGGCTCTGATTCTGCTTTGTAGTATCCTCCTCCTACCTTTTTTAATAAGACATTTGAATGCTGCTTCTTTAGGAGAAACATATTTGTTTTTAGAGAACATGGAAGTGAATACTTCTACTGGTATGACTGTTTTGATAACACCAAGTACGGATTTTGATTCTGGAGGTACTTTAACCATATATTTTCCACACACACAAGGAGGTGAGTGGTGTAAAGTTAACGACACTACGCTCAGTGTAACTGGAGTAGAAAGTTCTGCTTTGGATATTGGTGGTTGGAGTATAGATGGTGCTTTGACAGGAAGTTTAACTGGTAAATGTTTTCAGGGTAGTGGTAGTAGTGACACCATAGTTGTTTCTGGAGTTGGTGAGCTAACAGCAGGGAGTAGTTATGGAGTTACAATAGATGCCCCTTCGGACAACAAATTTACGACAGGAAGTGTTACTGGTTCTAATGTTGTAACTGTATCTTTGCAGAAAGGTGAAAAAGTAGAAAGTGCGACTTTTTCAGTTACATTAGTGACTGATGGTCAAATTATTTTAACCGCTGATGTTATTGATGCAGAGAGTATAACTTGTTCAATATCTACGAATCTTGTTGCTTTCGACAAATTGTTTAGGGGAGGAGCTTATGCTACCCAGAATCACACGTTGAGTGTAACATCTTCTGATCCGAATGGTGGTTTTTACTGGGCGGTTTATGGAGAAGGGGATGGTTCAGGTGCAGGTCTTGCGACTGAAGAAGGAGCGGGATATTTACTCCCATCTACAGGTGGTACTATGGATTTAAGGATTGCAGAAGGTTTTGGTTTAATATCTTCAGCGGCATCAGGTTTTATTCCGGAGAATTTTACATACACCGCTTCTGGAGTATTTGGTTCAATAGGGATGGGTTTTAATGAAGCGAAGTTGATTTTTGCAGAGGCTGGTACTGTTGAAGATTTCATAACAACAATTACTTTGGGTGCAAGGGCTTCCTCAAATGCTGTTGTTGGCGATTATACAGAAACACTTACTTATATTTGTGGTTCATACATTGCGGGTGCAGTTGGAGGAGGTACACTTTATCATGTTGAAGAGGAATGGTCTTGTGGTGATGATTTTACGGATTCTCGAGATGATCAAATATATCCTACCGTAGAGATTGGTACTCAATGTTGGTTAGCAGAAAATTTGCATATTGGAACTATGATTACGAATACTAATAATCAGGGTACCAGTTGTGCTGAAATCGAAAAGTATTGTCTTGATGATGTACTTTCAAACTGTGACTCACTAGGAGGTCTTTATCAATGGGATCAGGCTATGTGTGGAGAAATGAGCGAAGGAGTGCAAGGTATTTGTCCCAATGGATGGAAGTTACCAACAGAGAGTGATTTTGTTACTTTGCTGAATATTGTAGGCCAAGATTCTAGCTCAAAATTACGACATTCGAGTTGGAGTAGTGGAGAAGATTTATATGGTTTTGGTGTAATTGCTACTGGTGCGAGACAGAGTATTGGTGGCTTTTCCCCGATGCCTGGGGAACTGCCCTTTGGTCTTCAACCGTAAGTGGGTCTAATTCAGTTTACTATCGTTTGACTGATTTTGATGATGATATGTTCAAGGTGATTGTGGCCAGAACAGAGGGACAGTCTATACGATGTATTAAAGATTAAAAAAGCTCAAAGAATAAAAATTCCTATGATATAATAACCTATGCGTAAGGAGGGATGCCAGAGTGGTCGAATGGAACGGTCTTGAAAACCGTCACAGGAGCAATCCTGTCCAGGGTTCGAATCCCTGTCCCTCCGCCACTTTTCAGAACTTTTTTTTAGTATTTTCACTTTTTCAAACTAAAATGTAGATATAATTTGTAAATATCTCATTTTGAAAAAGTTTTTTTTCTTTCTTTTTTTTGTTTTAACCTTCTTTTTTTCTTCAAAATATATTTTTGCAGACAATTTCTCTTCTTCTGAAGACTATATTGACAGCCAAATCTTTGTAACTAGCATTTTACATATTGATGATCTACCAAATGAGCATGATTTGTACACCATTGAATACAATGAAAATCTAGTCGAAGGTTTTTGGTCAGGAGATCTTTCTTGGGATACATATACAATGGTAATGGGGGAGAGGTACAGACGAAAATTAAACGTATATGACTATGTAAAAGTTCCTCCATTAACAAAAGTTGCAGTTTCTGCTCTTGTAAAAAACGAAAGTGGTCATGAAATTACTCTACACGATTGGTACTTGTTTGTTTCTAGAGGGGACAGGGTATTGGGAGATTGGAAAAGATTTGGTTCAGACGGTACGTTTAATTTAATGTATTTTCGTTTCTTTAACAAAAATATATACAGAGAAGGTAATTTTGTTTACAAAGATTTTCCTGTAAATGTAGCAGATGGGGAATTAAAATTTTTACCTCTTTACTCCTTTAATACATCGCAGTTTTTGGAGATAACCCATTTTGATTGGACACCAAATATTTCTGAAGATGGCGATTTGATTGTAGACTTTTCGGTTGGTATGAAAAATATCGCTACGTTTAAAATAAATAATGTCGAATTTTCCCATGGCGATTTTCACTTAGAGAGAGATTTTAATTCAAATGCAACGCATACCTATGAATACCAAGTAAACTATGGAAAAGAATATGTAGGAGGTCTTAATCTGTTGGATTCTTTTCAAATAGTGAATCCGAATACAAGAGGAGAATGTAGTGTGCGGGGTTCTACTAATTTGAATGACAATTTTGCTGGAGATTCAAGATCTTTGATTGTGCACAGAAATGATGAAGGTATGCCAAGTAATTGGTTCCGCAGGATTGTTGATGTTGATTGGTATTCCACAACTAGCTCTATGTGTATCACTCTCATACCGTACAAATTAAAGGGTAAGAGTCTTGAGTACTTTCATCCTTTGGATTTCCAATTGAAGTTTTTAGAAAGTGAAGAGTTTTTAAATATTGGTGATGATTTAATTTTGAACATGCAAATTAAAAACACAGGTACATATATTGATGCGTTGGAAGTTGATATTTTTTTTGATTCTAATTTCCAGAAAGGCGGTGATTCTACCTGGTTGATTCAGGATTTAGATTCTGGAGAAGTTTTGGAACATAAGGTTGTTTTTCAAATTCCTGAAAGAGAAAAATTTTTGAAATTAGAAAACTCTCTTTTTTTAGATGGGGAATTTTTTGCAAAAAAGGTTTTTACATTTTTTCCGGACATCGAAATTTCCTTTGTGCATAATGAAGAATTTGTAGTTAATGGAACTTCTTTTAATGACGAAATTATTTTAGAAGAAGATTTTAGCAGAGGCTTTTTGTGTAAAAAATATTCCTTCTTGGGTTTAGAGGATGAAATTTGTTTGTAGTATTGATATGATATGTCTATGAAAATTTCTCTGGAATTACCAGGGTATGTACAAAAAGTGGCAAGAATATTGTCCAAAGAGGGTTACAAGTGTTACTTGGTTGGTGGTGCTTTAAGGGATGTTGTCATTGGAAAAACTCCAAAAGACTACGACCTTGCCACCGATGCAAAACCCGACGTGATGTTAACGATTTTCCCAAAATCCGTATCGACAGGGGCTCAGTTTGGTATGGTCACGGCTTTGGTTGCAGACAAACATGGTGAAGTGCATGAGGTGCAAGTGACAACTTTCCGTAGTGAAGAAAACTACATTGATGGTCGTTGGCCTTCAAAAGTTGTTTTCATAGACGATTTGGACAAAGACTTGGGTCGTCGTGATTTTACTTTTAATGCGATGGCTTTCAACTTAATATATTGTGTCTCTCATGACAAGGAGGGGCTTCGTGAGGGAGAGCTTTATGATCCTTTTGGTGGTGTTGATGATATTGGTTTGAAGGTTGTGCGTGCTGTTGGTACTCCACTTGAGAGATTTAAGGAAGATGGTCTTCGTGCTTTTAAGGCTTGTAGGATGGCATCTCAATTTCAATTTGATATTGAAGAAGAAACATATCAAGCTATTAAAGATGCGTTACCAATTGCAAAGATGGTTTCCATGGAAAGAGTTCGGGATGAATTTGTAAATATGCTAATGCATTCTCCTAAACCCTCTGTTGGTATTGAATTAATGAGGAAGACGGGTCTTTTGGAGATATTTTTACCAGAATTGGTTGAAGCATATGGAGTAGAGCAAAAACTTTTTCATGCGGATGATGTGTATTGGCATGCTCTTAGAACTTGTGATGTAGCTCCTGACAGGGTAAAAATTGCTGCACTTTTCCATGATATTGGTAAGCCGAAGATGGATATGGGAGATGGTCGCTTCTATGGTCATGATGTTGAAGGAGAAAAGATGGTTAGAGAAATTATGAAGAGGATGAAATTTTCAAGAAGCGAAATTGAAAGAAATGCAAAACTTGTTCGAAACCATATGTTCTTTTTTCCACATGCTGAGGAAGGTATGAGTGAAGAAGAAATTGAAAAAATCAATGAAAAAGCTTGGTCCGATGCTGCTGTTCGTAGATTCATTGCTAGAGTAGGGGAAGAAAACATCGATGACCTTTTTCAGCTTCGTATTGCAGATGCTACTTCAAATCCTAGAACGGCTTTTCAATCAAAAGAGATTGAACATTTACAACAAAGAATTTCAGAAGTTAGAGCACAGGATATGACTTTGAAGATAGGGGATTTGGATATTAAGGGGGAAGATATATTGAAATTAGGTATTTCCAAGGGACCTGAAGTTGGAAAAATTCTTAACTATCTTTTGGAAAAGGTATTGGATGATCCATTACTAAACACTAAAGAAAAATTAATTTCTTTAACTGAGCAATATCTTAATGAAAAACAATCGGAGAGTAAGTAAAGCTGTAATTACAGCAGCAGGTTTTGGTACAAGATTTTTACCTGCTACAAAAACCATACCTAAAGAGATGCTTCCAATTTTAGAATATCCAGCAATCCACTATGTGGTTAAAGAGATTGTTGATGCTGGTATTGAAGATATCTGTATTGTGACAAGAGTAGAGTCTCCTACTATGCAAAAGTATTTTGGTGTTGTTGAAGATGTTGAGGAGTATTTAAAGGAATCAGGAAAAGAAGAAATTTTAAAAAAGGTCCAATATTCCAATGATGTCGCTAATATTACATTCTTAAAGCAAGATACAAGTCTTCCATATGGTTCGGGTGCACCGATAGTGAGTGCGAAGGAATGGATAGGGGATGAAAATTTTGTTGTTTTGTATTGTGATGATTTGGTGCTTTCAAAAGAATCTGCAATAAAAAGTCTAATTGAACTTTTTCAAAGCTCTGAAGATATTGATGCTGTTGTTGCGGCTCAAGAGGTAGATTGGAAAGAAGTTTCAAAATATGGAATAGTTGAATTTAAGGAAGGAAGTGAAAATCAGCTTGAGAGATTAACAGAAAAGCCAAAACAGGAAGATGCAAAGACAAATCTTGCTTACTATGGTAGGCACGTTTTTACTCCAAAACTTTTTGAATTTCTTGATCCGACAAAGGTTGTAGAAGGAGAAGAATTCTATTTAACGAACAGTATTTACAAAATGTCGCAAAATGGGAAAGTGTTGGTAAAGAAAGTCGATGGTAAATGGCTTACTACAGGTGATCCACTAAACATGCTGAAAACGTCAATAGAGTATGGGTTGAGTAGGGAAGAATACAGAGATGAAATTTTGAAATTTATGCTACAATGTTGTGATAGATAATCTTTTAACTGCCCTTTATGCAAATACAATTCTTGGGTGCTGCTAGAACAGTTACCGGTTCCTGTTTCTACATTAATACTGGAAAGTTGAAAATTCTTGTTGAATGCGGGGCTTTTCAAGGACCTTCAGAAATTGAGAAATTAAATTACAATGATTTCCCATTTGATGCTACTGAAATAGATTATGTCTTTTTAACTCATGCTCACTATGATCATATCGGGCGTTTGCCAGTATTGGTGGCTAAAGGTTTTAAAGGAAAGGTATTTTGTACTCCACCAACAAAAGCTTTAGCAGAAATTGTTCTTTTGGATTCTGCAAAATTACAAGAAGAAGAATATGGTAGAGTGATGAAAAATGATAGTGCTATGGAACCAAAGGATCCTTTTTTCAGTGAGCAAGATGTTTACGATTCTTTAAATCTAATGGAAACATATCCTTATGGTACTTCTGTTACTCTAGAGGATGGTTTGGAATTTCGTTTACGTGATGCAGGCCATATTTTAGGTTCTGCAATTGTTGAGCTTTGGCTTAAGAATGAATCTGGAAGAATGCGCAAGTTTGTTTTTTCAGGAGACCTTGGTCAGCCAGGACAGAGAATCATTAAAGACCCAGATTATGTCAGAGAAGCTGACTTTATTTGTATTGAAGCTACATATGGTAACAGATTACACAAGAACAAGGATGAGACTATTATTGAATTTCTTGCTATTTTGCAGGAGGCACGGAAGAACAATTCTAATGTAATTATTCCAACATTTGCAATTGAAAGAACACAGGAACTGTTGTATGAACTTAACCTTTTCTATGAAAGTGGTGTTATGGAAAAATTCCCTGTTTTTCTTGATAGCCCAATGGCTATAGCTGCGACTAATGTTTTTAAAGAACACAAAGAATTCTATGATGAAGATGCAAAAAGATTAATTGAAAAGGGTGATGATCCATTTCATTTTGATGAATTCAAAATGATTGAAAGTGTTGATGAATCTAAAAGACTTGTAGCACAAAAAGGAGCAGTAATTATGGCAGGAAGTGGTATGTGTACTGGTGGCAGAGTATTGCATCATTTGGCTAACAATATTGAAGACCCGAACAATCATGTCGTTTTCGTTGGTTATCAAGTTCGTGGTACACTAGGTAGAAGGATTGTTGAAAAAGAACCGTTCGTTAAAATAAGGGGGAAGGAATATGCTGCAAAGGCAAAGATACATACGTTAGGTGGTTTCTCTGCTCATGCTGATGAAAGGGATTTGAGATATTGGTTAAGGAATTTTGGTAGTAGTCCTAGAAAAGTTTTTGTTTGTCATGCGGATGAAGATATCGGTATAGCTTTTGCAGAAAAGGTTGGTTTAGAATTAAGATTAGAAACGAAGGTCCCTCATCATGAGGAAATTGTAGATTTAGATTAATTTTTTGTTATGGCAGAAATAGATTTTTCAAAATACAATACTGTAGATCAGATAGTTGAAGACATTAAAAGTGTCAAAATTCAAGGTGCAACTAATGTCGCAATTTCAACCTTTGAAGGTATGAAGTTGTTTCTTAGGACATACAACATCAGAGGAGGAAATTTTCATGATTTCATGGAAGAATTGAATAGGGTAGGCTATATTCTAGCTTTTGCTAGACCTAATGAACCACTTGCAAAGAATGGATTGAAGTTTGTTATGCGTATGCTTGAGAGTAGGAATCCTGGTTTAAATGATGTAGAAAAAGCGAAAGTGAAAGTGAATGAGTTATGTGATGAATTCCTTGGCCTTATAGCTGGAGCTAAAGGTAAGATTGTTGAAAATAGTGAGAGTGTGATGTCCAATGTAAATGAAGTGTTGACTCATTGCCATTCATCTACTGCTGTAAGAATAATTATTAATCAATCTAAAAGGATAGATAATTTTAAAGCTGTATGTACAGAAACTAGACCTTTATTTCAAGGTCGAAAAACAGCTGCAAAACTTCATGAGGCCGGTATTGACACAACATTCATTGTCGACAGTGCTGCGGAGGCTTTCATAATTGACAAAGGTACGCATCCAATAGATGTAGTATTCTTGGGTGCAGATGAAATAACTATGCGTGGTGACGCAATTAACAAAATTGGTAGTTGGGGCATTGCATTAGCTTCATATTTTGCAAGTAAACCTGTTTACATTGTCACGTCAATTTTAAAAGTCGAAGTAGAGACTGCATACAGACCTGTTAAGATTGAGTACAGAGAAAGCAAGGAAATTTGGCCTGGTGCTCCAAAGAATTTAAAAATGGTAAATCCAGCTTTTGAAATTATCAATCGAGAATTTATTGCCGGCTTCATAACGGAGGCTGGTGTAATAAAGCCTGAAGATATTCACAAAGTTATCAGTGAAAAATACAGATGGCTATTTTAATATAAAAAAAACTTTTTTATGGCACTTTACCTAAAAGCAAAAAAATTAGATATTGAAACTGGAGATGCATTAGTTGTTTTGTTAAACAACGCAGATGCAGAAATAGATGGTTTAAATGCAGGAGATAGGGTATGGATTACTTCTCCAGGTCATGACATTACCTGTATTCTATGTTTAACAGATGTCGAAGTTAAGCCTGGTGAAATAGGTTTTTACAGTGATGTCTGGGAGGATAGTGGACTAAAGAGTGGAACCCGTGTGAGAGTTGAACTTGTAAGTAAACCAAAGTCTGTACAATATATAGCAAAGAAATTACAAGGGAAAAGGCTTAATGAGGAAGAAATGCTACATATTATGCAGGAAATTAGTAAACAGCATATTCGTTCTGCTGAAATGGCCTACTTTATGGCGACAATGTTTAATCCGGGTTTTAATGATGACGAAGCTTTGTATGCTATTAAAGGTATGGTTGCTAGTGGAGAAGTTTTAGATTTCAAGAATATAAAGAATAATGGAGATTTAGTTGTAGACAAACATTCAATTGGAGGTATAGCAGGTAAAGGAATAACTCCTCTTTTAGTACCAATGATTGCTTGTTTTGGTCTAGTAATACCTAATACTTCTACTAGAGCAATAACTGCCCCTGCTGGTACTACGGATATTTTAGAAGTTATTATGCCTGTCAAATTTGATGGAGAAGAAATTTACGATATTATTCGCAAGACTGGAGCATCTCTGATTTGGGGAGGTAATTTAAAAATTGCTCCTGCTGATGACATTCTCATCAGGGTAGAGAAGGGATTACATGTTCAATCCTATCAAAAATTCATCATAAGTATTGTTGCGAAGAAATTAGCGATGGGAATTTCTCACATATTAATAGATTTGCCATATGGTAAAAATACTAAAATTGAAGATCCGGAGGATGTTGATTTAGTATCAAGATCTTTCAAAAAGATGTTCAAAAAAGTAGGCATAAATTGTCATATATATTCAAGAATAGTGCACGGTCCTGATAGTAGGGGAATCGGACCAGATTTGGAAATTCAGGAGGTTTTGAGAATTCTTGAGGATGATAAAGACAAGTGTGTTGAATTAGAAGATGCTGCTGTAAAAATGGCTGGTTCTTTGCTGGAATTCGTCGGAAAAGCCAAGAAGGGAATGGGAGAGGAAATGGTAAGGGATAGTTTGGAATCAGGTAAGGTTGTAGAAAAATTCTGGGAGATAGCTTTTGCTCAAGGTTGTAAAAAGAAAGTCTTGTCTAAGGATATTAAAGTCGGTAATGAGTCTTTCGATGTTGTAGCGACAAAGGGAGGCAAGATAAAGGGGATACATAACAAGGAAGTTGTGAAAATATGTAGAGCATTAGGGGCACCTAATATTAAAAAAGCAGGTATGTATTTTCATAAATTTGTTGGAGATTCTGTGAGCAAGGGAGATGTAATATTGACTCTCTATTCAACGACGCATACAAGAATAAAAGAAGGTAAAGAAGTTTTTGATGAAGAAAAACTTTTTAAGTATAGGTAACTTTTCTCGATTTAATAGCCCTAGAAATTAATATACTTATTGTCATTACAAATACAAGTACGGTTGCTGTAGGTATTAGAAAAATTATTGCTCTACCAAGAATTGTAGTTTTTAACATATATTCAATTTTCGAATCTTCCTCCTGATTTGGATATTCTAATATTAAGCTATTTAAATCTCTCAAATTTGTTAAATCAGGGATGTCCTTTGCATGCTTAGGAATAATTGATACGGAGTAATTTGCTAATACATCTGTTTTAACTATATCAGCAGAATAGATAACTGAATCTGAAAGGGAAGCAGTTGAATCAGCTTCTACATACCAAAGTATATGGTCTAAATCTCCACCTATGTACTCTCGACTTGTTTCTCCCCAAGTTGGATCTACAGAGAGCCAACCATAATCGGGTATCCAAACTTGTACCCATTGATGTCCAAATTTCTCTGCCAAATTATCTGAATGTGAATCAACGTTTGGATCATTCCCATAACCAAATGCAGCTCGTGTCGGTATTCCTTGTGCTCGCATTATGGCGACAAGTAGGTCCGCATATTCCATACATACCGCAGGTTCTCCATCAAGTGCTCTCAAAGCTCCAATCCTTATATTGTTACCTTCAGCTTTTTCCTGGCTGTATTCCAATTTATCTATTACATAGTTATAGTTGCTTTTAATTAACTCAAGTATTGTTAAATTTTGATTTTTATTTAAGAGTTCTGTTGCAATACCTCGGATTTGTGAATGATTACTTTCCCAATATTTATCTGCTTGTTTGTATATCTCAAGACGATTTAACTCTTTTCTTCTACCCATATATTCACTAATACTTATTACCGGA
>CAZELS010000063.1:0-8532 GCA_964513165.1 uncultured Candidatus Saccharibacteria bacterium | reverse complement strand
TTATTCTTACAGGAGATTCACCTGGGTTTTCCTTAATAATTTCCTTTAGATTTTTTAAGTCTTCTCCATCATGTACATCATTTACAACAAATGTCACTCCATCAAAATCATCCCCATGTTTTTCTAAGTCAACTTCTTTCATTTTTGTCATAACAACAGAGAAAAAATCATCTTTCCTATTTATTCTACCTACAAAACCAAATGGTACATTAAGTTTAAAGGATTCTTTAAATTCATCATAGACTCTAGGAAAAGCTACCAACTCAATACTACCTGTTTTATCTTCAACCGTTAGAACAGCCATGTTCTCATTTTTTTTCGTCGTTACACGCCTAATTTTAGATATCAAACCTACCAAAACAACTTTTTCTCCATCTTTCATATCTTTCAAATCTTTAACATTCAAAAGTTTATTTTCTTTTATGAATTTTTCTAAAGCATCTAGCGGGTGACTTGAAAAGTAAAGACCTATTAATTCTTTTTCCCATTCTAATTTGTTAAAAACTGGAGTTTTGTCAGTATTGTTTAATGGTGTGGGAATTTCAATGTGTTTTTTTACTTCTTTTTTGCCTGAAAAAAGATCAAACTGTCCAAGTTTGGAATTTTCTCTGTCTTTTTTGTATCTGTTATACAGACTTTCTAATATTGTAAGTAATGCCTTTCTGTCGCCAAATGAATCAAATGCTCCTACTTTAATTAAATATTCTATTGTTTTAATTTGTACCTTTTTGTCTATCATTCTAAAAAGAAAGTCATCAAGGTTTAAGAATTCTCCATTCTCTTCTCGCTCTTGAATAATGATATTAACTATTTCGTCTCCAACATTCTTAATTGCAGCAAGACCAAAGCGAATATTTTTGTCATCCTCTATTGTGAAATAACCAGGACTCTTATTTATATTAGGTGGCAAAACTTCGATGCCAAGTCTTTTACATTCTTCTAAATCAACTACAACTCTATCGAAATTATCTAAATCTCCTTCAAGTAGTGATGCCATAAATTCTAATGGATAGTGCGATTTCAAGAAGGAAGTCCAGTAACATATCAGGGCATATGAAGCGCTATGTGCCTTGTTAAAGCCATAGTTAGCAAATTGCAGAAGCTTTTCCCAAACTAATTCAACTGATTTCTCATCAAATCCTTTCTCTTTAGCACCTTTAATGAATATGGGCTTTTCAGCATTCATAATATCCATTTTCTTTTTACCCATTGCCCTACGTAGTATGTCAGCACTACCCATTGTGTAGCCAGCAACATCCACTGCAATCTTAATTACTTGTTCTTGATATGTGATCACGCCATTTGTAACAGAGAGGATTGGTTCTAACTCAGGAAACAGATATTCACTTTTTTTGTCTCCACTTTTCACAGCTGCATATTCTGGAATGAATTGCATAGGGCCTGGACGATATGCAGCCAAAATATAGCTGATTTCTTCCAGTGAATCCGGCTGAATCATTTTGACAGTTTTGCGCATACCTTCACTTTCCAGTTGAAAAAGCCCAACAGTATTACAAGATCGTATAAGGTCGAAACTCTGTTTATCATGTGAGTCTAGATTGAACAGATCAATAATTTCATTTCTATTCTCTTGAATTTTTTGCACTGTATTACCTATTACATTGAGATTACGAAGTCCTAAAAAGTCGAATTTCATCAAACCTAAGTACTCTAAATCCGTCATTTCGTACTGACTCATACCAATTCCTCCCCCATGTGCATCTCGTTGTATGGGGACATAATCAACAACAGGTGTAGGAGTTATTAAAATGCCACATGCATGAGTTGATATACCTCTAGGCATTCCTGCAACCTTTCTTACAATATCAACCATTCGTCCTAAATCAGCTGAAGATTCTACAAGTTCTTTGAATTCAGGATTCTTCTCAATCATGTAATCTATATCTTTCGCTTTTCCAAAAACAATTTCGACCATTTTTGAAAGTTGATCTGCTACTTGCAAATTTATCCCTAAAACTCTTGAAACATCACGAATGGCTTGTCTTGTCTGTAATTTACTAAATGTAGCTATTTGCTTTACATTTTCAGCACCATATTTCTCGATTGCATACTGAACTACTTCTTCACGCCTCTTATCGGCAATATCGATATCAAAATCCGGTGGTGATTCCCTTTCTGGATTTAAAAATCTTTCAAAGTACAATTCCCACCCTATTGGTTCAATATATGTAATTCCGATACAATATGCCACTACAGAACCACAACCTGAACCTCTCATACCAACTACAATATTGTTTTCTCTGCAGAAATGTACAAAATCCATCATGACTAGAAAGTAATCGTTGTAACCTTTGCTGTTTATGACGTCTAATTCATAATCAATACGTTCTTTTAATTCTTTAGTCATCTTTCCATAACGTTTTTTTGCTCCTGCATATGTTAGCTCTTGGAAATATTCAAACGTGTTCTTACCTTTAGGCAAATCTAGGTACTTAGGTTCGACCCTATCAAATGTTATTTTGTAATCTTCAATCAAATTCAATATTTTAACTGTATTTTCTACAGCCTCTGGTAAATCACTAAAAAGTTCTTTCATTTCATCAGCACTTTTAACATAGAATTCCTGTGTCTCAGTTTGTTCTCTAGTTGGGTCATCTAAAGTTTTACCATCTCTAATACACCAAAGAACTTCTTGAATTTCCGCATCATCCTTGGATAGATAGTGGGCATCACATGTTGCAACGAGAGGAATATCATTTTTTTCAGCAAGCTTTACCAATTCCTTGTTTACAATATCTTGTTCTTTCATACCATTTCTTTGAATCTCGATATAGAAATGTCCTGAAAAAAGTTGAGAGTACTTTGAGAGGTTCTCTTTAGCTAATGTCATATTTCCATCCAATATTGGTTTAGAAATAATGCCACCTAAGCATCCTGAAAGCATTATCAAACCATCGCTATGTTTTTCAAGAAATTCGTAATCTACTCTAGGTTTGTAATAGAATCCATCAATATGTCCTTTTGAGACAATTTTTAGAAGATTCTTGTAACCTTTTAAATTTTTAGCAAGAAGTACTGCGTGATAGTATTTGTTGTCTATACCAAACTCTTTGTCTTCTAAACTCCTTGGTGCAATATATACTTCTGAACCAATTATCGGCTTAACCCCTTCAGCTTTAAGTGCATTGTAGAATTTAAAAGCTCCATATAAATTACCATGGTCAGTAATCGCACATGCTTCCATGCTGTTCTTCTTTAAATATTCTACCAGGGAGCCTATACGAATAGTACCATCCAACAATGAATATTCCGTATGTAAATGTAGGTGTACAAAAGACATAATTACAAAATTTTGAAATTTCCTTCAATAGATTCTAAATTTTTAACTGCGTCTTGTAAATAGCAGGATTTCAAAGAAGGAAAAATATGGTATATTAACAAGTATGAAGATGAAAGAGATTTGCCACAAGCCTATAAGTAAAATTCTAGTATTACTTCTTTTGTTCGCAGTTACCTATGCACTTATTGGTGAATCAATAGGTAACTCTATTGAGAATATATTAGTATCTAACGCTAAGGTGCATAATCAACCTCATACATTTGCTTTAGTACCAATACCCAATGAAAAGCACTATGAAAATATTGAAAAGATTTCCTTGAGGGAGGTAGCAGGAATAAGTAATAGAGCAGGAATCATTACAAGCGACGGTAGAGTTACTGCATTAAGGCAATTTTTGATTGATTACAACTCCCCAATGTATCCATATGCGCATGTATTTGTTGCAGAGGCAGATAATTATGGTTTAGATTGGAGACTAGTCACAGCAATCTCCGGTGTCGAATCTGCATTTGGTTCAATCCCTGTAAGAGCAAACAATGCATGGGGTTGGAAAGGAGGATCTGATGGTGATTTTAATAATTTTGATTCCTGGGAAGCTGCTATACAGGTTGTTACTAGAAGATTAGCCCTTGGTTACGGCATCCATATGACCCCTTTCGAGATAGAACCAATATATTGTCCTCCTTGTGGACAGAATCCACAACACCTTTGGGCAAATGGTGTGGTAAAATTTATGAATCAGTTAGATATGTACCTTTTAGGATTTTAATTTAAAAAAATCTTCGTTATGTTTAAAATAATTGCAAAAATCGCATATACCCTTACATTAGCAGCAGAGCTA
Organism: uncultured Candidatus Saccharibacteria bacterium; assembly: GCA_964513165.1. Classification (GTDB taxonomy): domain Bacteria; phylum Patescibacteriota; class Dojkabacteria; order SC72; family T1SED10-24; genus CAZELS01. The sequence continues at coordinate 4,390 of CAZELS010000063.1, read as the reverse complement.
CTTCTTTCATTCAGATTTGTTTTCAAATTAGTAAATATTGAGGCACAAAATGCTTTTTCTAGATGGATTTTTGAAAAAAGTGATTTACTTTTACAACCATTCAGGGGATTAGTACAAGAAACAATGGAAATCTGGGGATTTCGCATAGAATTGATCTCCCTGGTCGCAATAGTATGTCTCATGATTATCGCTTACTTACTAGCTCAAATGATAAAAACATTCTCAGATTGAGCCTTTTTGTGATATAATTGCAATATGGCTAAAGTAAATCTGAAAAAAACATCGGGTCTAAATCTTACGTATTTTAATGGGTCGATGAAATTCGAAAATCTAACCTATTCGAAATCGCATGATGTTACATTAGAAGAGATGCGAGCACAGATATTGAATGAAGATCTTCAAAGCCCCGAAATTTTTTACACTAAATACACTAATGTTGATAGCGAAGGTGTTTTTAAAACAAAAAAAATCAAAGTAAACTTAATATTAATACCTTCAAATGTTGCAGGTATTGAGTATGTAAAAACACGTGCAAACAGATGTACAACACATCATAAAATCATTGAGATTGTTTCTGGTAGTGGTGTCGTCATGATACAAAAGTTCTCTACTTCAGGACATAACAATGAAATAATTCTTACAAAAGTAAGAAACATGCAGAAGTTAATAATTCCAGCAGGATATACATACTGCCTCATAAACAACAGGCTTTCTACATTAATTGCATTGGAATATATGAGCTTGAATGCTATGAATAAAGTTGCACTTGATGAAATGAAGGGCATGGCATATTATGTAATAAGGAAAAATGCAAAACAAGAAATAGTAAGAAATCCTTTATATAAAATTGTTGAAGTACACCAAAAAGTTGATTGGGAAAAATTCTATAAAAAATGCGATATTACACCGAAAACACCGCTTAGCAGACAAATTCTTCGTAAATATGAAAAGTTTGAATGGCTTCTCACTCCTGCTAAAGATTCTGGTATTCTTTTTGATTTTTAGCCATATTCCCTCCGCTTTTCTTTTTTCAGATAACAGAATACTAGAAACATCTAATCTCTTGTATACACTAGATGATGATGGAAATACCTCATTTAGATATCAAGTCATTCTTTCTGCAAGTCCTAACTATGGTACAGCAATATCAACATATACAATTGTTTTTCCATTTGCAGATATAAATTTCAATAATATTACAGTCGACGGTACAGATTTAGTTGCTGAAAGAAGCATTGAAGAAAATACTACCACATTGACTTTAGATCTTGAAAAACGCATCTTGAACATTAGCAACCCTATTAAAATAGAACTTGCAGGAAACATTACTGAAACTGTGTTTCAAGATTATGGAAATACAAAAATTCTTTCATTACCAGGTGCATTCTCTAATATCACAACATCTAAAATTGAAATCCAATTACCAGAAAAATTTGGGGAACCATCAAATCTCGGAAGTAATTGGACTGTTCAAAAAGACAATGGCATGATTAATTTAATTATGTTTGGAAATATCAAAACATTAAATTTTGTATGGGGAGAAGGCATCAATTACAATTTTGAAATAAACAAAACTCTTTTCAATCCCCCTAATGAATCTCTCAAAACTTTTGACGTAAACATACCAAAAGCACATGTAAATCAAAAGATACTATTTACTGAAATTGAACCTTTACCTAGCTTTGCCTATCAAGACACTGAAGGAAATATCTTTTTCTCTTACGAATTGAAACCTGACAGTGAAGTAAACATCTTTATCTCAGGACAAATACAAATTTTCCCTTCAAATAGTGATTTGAAAGCTCTTAATCCTTCGGAGAAACCAGCTCTAACAGAACAAACTGGATATTGGTTTCTTGAAGATGCTTATGAAATAAATAGAATAAAGATTCATTTAGCTCGAAAGGGTATTGATGCAACAAACGTCAGTGAAATGGATAAAGATATGAGACAAAAATTTTACAAACTTGTTTATGAATACGTTTTGAATCAATTAGAATTTTCTACAATAAAAATGAGCTCTATGGAAAGCAATATAAGGCAGGGAGCAGATAAAGCAATTTCAAGTAGAACACCTGCATCACCTGAAGACTACGTTGATGTTCTTTCTGCAATATATAGAAAATATGGTGTACCTACAAAAATGGTTGAGGGTTATGTAACAATGATGAATCAAAATTTCTACCATTCATGGCTTGAATTTTGGGATGATGAGCTAGGTTGGAAAGCAGTAGATCCTTCTCTCGAAGACTTTACAAAACAAGATATGTTTAATGTAAACCTAAACAACCATATCGTCATACTAACAAGAGGATATAATTACTTAAGACCTAGAATGATGTTTTTCCATAACGACGATTTCTATATTGAAATTACAGACACTACACTAAACGAGGAGCTTTTTGTCTCAAATACCGTAGTACTAAATCAATTACAAAAAACAAATGAAGATGTCCTTGGCATAATAACAATTGAAAATACAGGAAACACCATTCTCCAAATGCAAGACTTCATTAAACAAGATAACATTACATTTACAACTCATAACGCACTTCAACTCATCTTACCTGGACAAACAATTAATCTTCCTTTTGCATATCATGACAATTCTATAAAGGATGGTGAAAAAGTTTTAATAAAATATATTTCAATAAATGGAGAAGAAAAATTGCACCCTGTTGAATTTACAACTAAGAATCAAATATTTTGGTGGTGGTCGCCATTAATAAATATACTTAAGATTACTGTTGTTGCAATAATAGTGTATATTATATATATAATCTCATCTAAAACTTACACATGGATCAGGAAATACTATCAATAATTCTAACTGTTTCCTTGCTTGCCCTTGTTGTATTTTTAATCTATTTAAATAATAGCAAAAGATTTAGTTCAAAAATAAAGGTAAGGATTTGGAATGATATGTTAGAAATAGAAAAATTAGTAAAAACAAAAAATCCTTTAACTTACCGAGACATCATCATTAGATCTGATCAGATATTAAGCAAAAGTTTGCAATTAAGGTTTAATAATCAAAATACTTGTGGAGAAAATTTGAAGAAAGCAAAAGATATTTTTGAAAAAAATACATATAATAAAATATGGGAGGTACACAAACTCAGAAATGAAATAATCCATGAAAATTCTGAGCCTACCTATTCACAAGTATTAGATGGATATAATATAATGAAAAATGCTGTTAACAAAATACTTTATGCATAACAAAATCTTTGTAACAATTTTGTGCTTTTTCTTACTTTTTTCTTTCATATCACCAATCAATGCGCAAGAAGAAGAATTCGAATATTTCAATATTGACCTTGAAATTGGTACACAATCAGTCTGGAATAAAGCTATACCTTTAACAATATATATAAAGCCTGAAAGAGACTTTAACAGAGTTGAAGTTACTTTCGCTCATTCTTCTTTGCTAGATGTCAGATATAGAGGTGCTCAATATTTCCCTGTAATTGCAGGCGAAACATACAAATTAGATGCAAAAATATATCCTGATAGACCAGGAACACATAAAATTACTGTAAGTGCTATTGCATGGGAATACAACACAAACTACACATCAACGGATACAATACAATTGGAAATAGATGAGATGAAACAAATATCCCCTCAAACGGATAGATACAAATTGTTTAATGTTCTTAGATATATCTTTTTTGTGGTATTCTTTGCTGGTTTAGGCGTTGGACTATTCTTCGTAGGGAAAAAATCATTAAAAAAATTACAGGCTTGGTTAAAACCAGAATTTTAACCTTCAGGTACTACTGGTGGTAATTCGCCTTTTGTTTTTAGATCCTTAATTATCAACTTCCTAGTGTTTTCTAGTTCTTCAGATACATTTTTTAATTCAAAGCTTAGGTTGTCAATCTTTCTCATCAAAGAGTCATCTTGACTATCCTCTCCTAGAAAATATGCTACAGGACGATTCAATTCCTTTGACATTTTCAAAAGAGTATCCAAAGGTGGATACGTCCTCCCACTCTCATATGCACTAATGGCCTTGTCAGAAAGACCTAAAATCATACCTAGCTTTCTTTGAGATATGTTTTTTGATTCACGGGCATTTTTCAATCGTTGTGCAAATTTTTCTAGCATAGGGTTAAACAACAAAATTTAATTATCTTGAAACGGATTTTGCAATTTGCTTCTTAAATCATCAATGTGTGCATTCTTTTCTTTTAACAAAACATTGAACTGCTTAAAACTTTCCTCTTGATCAAGAATTTGCCTTTCCAAAACCTTTATTCTTGATTGACTATTCTCTAACAAATTTTTAGTCTTTTGATATTCCCTACCATTTTCAACTAAATTTTTGTGCTCTTCCCTGTTAAGTAATTCTTTACGAATCTCTCCCTCAGATAGAGAAGAATAT
>CAZELS010000062.1:0-6360 GCA_964513165.1 uncultured Candidatus Saccharibacteria bacterium | reverse complement strand
GGGATTAAATCCCTTGCAGGTTCGATTCCTGTCCTCGGCATTTACTTAAAAAACGAAAAGATGTTTAAAAAATTAATAAAACCAATACAAAATAGATTGCTAAAGAAAAAACAATGTCCTGGTTGTACACACGAGCTGAAAAAGACCGATGCTTTAGCAGAAATAAGTAATACAAAAAAATTAGTAATGTGTAAATGTAACAGAATCTATGTATATGACTTGGAAACAGATACATACAGAAGGGCGACTTTAGATGAAGAGCAATATTTCTTAACAAAAGGGAGGAAATAAAGTAGAATAGGCACATTAAAACCAGTAGTGCCGCTATCGTCTAGTGGTTAGGACAGTAGGTTTTCATCCTACAAACCTGGGTTCGATTCCCAGTAGCGGTATATATATATATTAACCTGCCTAAAAATTATGTACGAACAAACAAAAGAACAAAATGCATACAGCGCTACTTCAAAAGTCCTTAGTTCTATTTCAAGTTTTGTTTTTAATACAATAGAAGCAGTAGTTATTGCTCTTGCTTTAAGTATCGTCTTCTATCTTTTCATTGCCACACCTCATGAAGTAGTTGGTAGATCTATGATTCCAAACTTTAACAATGGGGAGTATTTGATTGGAAACAAAATCGTATACAAATTTTCAGAACCTGTAAGAGGTGATGTCATAATTTTTGAATACGATGAAACAGTGGATTACATCAAAAGAATTGTTGGGCTTCCTGGAGAAACAATCTCCATACAAAACGGATATATATATATCAACGACAAGCAATTAGATGAGCAACCATATCTTGACCCAGCTATACTAACTCGTGGAGGAAACTTCTTGCAGGAAGGAGAAACTGTACAAATTCCAGATACATCATACTTCGTTTGTGGTGATAACAGACCAAATAGTTCAGATTCCAGAGATTTTGGACCAATAAAGAGGGAACAGATTAAAGGAAAAGCTTGGTTAGTATACTTCCCTTTTGGAGATTTCAGATTGGTTCGACATCCAGAAATAATTGTAATGGAGCATTTGTAAATGAAAGTTGTTGTAATAGCAAATCAAAAAGGAGGAGTTGGTAAAACAACCACTGCACTGAATTTAGGAGCTGCTCTTGCAAACAGAGGTAAAAGAATTCTACTAATTGATTTAGATCCACAAGCTAATCTTTCCTCAGGTATTGGTTTTACATCAAATTTCCTCAAAGACAAGTGGGATGACAGTGATAATGCACCTTACAAAAGTATTTACGACATATTGATAAACAAAGAAAAAATATCAAAAGTCTTTGTTCCTACAAATACAGAAAATCTCTTTTTAGTCCCGTCACATCTTTCTTTAGCTGGCGCTGAAGTTGAAATGGTAAATATTCTTTCCCGAGAATCGATTTTAAAACACGCAATAGAAGAATTTTATGAAAAAATGGATTGCGTAATTGTTGATTGCCCACCATCTCTTGGACTTCTAACCATCAACGCATTAAATGCAGCTCAAGAATTAGTAATACCGATACAATGTGAATACTATGCTCTAGAAGGATTAGGTCAATTAATGAAAACAACACAAATTGTAAAAACAATAAATCCAGATTTGAATATTGGAGGTGTTGTTTTAACAATGTTTGATAGTAGAACAAGGCTTTCTGAAAATGTCGTTGCAGATGTCAAAAAACACTTCAGTGATATAGTTTTCAAAACAATTGTACCAAGAAATGTAAGACTTTCAGAAGCACCATCACATGGTAAAACAATACAACAGTATGATCCTAAATCATCTGGAGCTTTAGCATACAAAAAGTTAGCAGGTGAATTTATTAAAAGATTGATGTAAAATCAGATATAAGTTTAATTTAAGAAATATGTCAAAAAACAACAAACCACTAGGACAAGGATTAGCCGCATTGATAAAATCAGAATCCATTAGCAATAGTTCTGCATATCAAGAAAATTTTGACATTAAAAATATAGCTCCGAACCCATACCAGCCTAGAATGAAGATAGATCCTGAAGATTTGATTGAACTTGCAGATTCCATTCGTGAAAAAGGCGTCATACAACCACTCATCATTACAAAATCCGAAGATGGAGAAAAATATTACCTCATTGCAGGAGAAAGACGTTTCAAAGCTGCACAACTTGCTGGTCTAAAACGCGTACCTGTGGTCATAAAAGACTCTTCTCCACAAGAAATGTTGGAATTAGCATTGATAGAAAATATTCAAAGGGAAGATTTAAATCCATTAGAAGAAGCAACAGCATTTAAACAATTACAAGAGGAATTTAGCTTAAAACATCATGAAATTGCCCAAAAGGTTGGTTTAAGCAGGGTCGCGATAACTAATAAGATAAGACTTTTGGGATTACCAAATAAAGTAAAGGAGCATGTATTAGCTCAAGAGCTCTCAGAAGGCCACGCACGAGCCTTGTTAGGCCTCAAAGACGCTCAATCTATCTCTGCAGCAGCAAATATAGTAATGAAGAGAAATTTAAGTGTAAGAGAAGCTGAGCAATTAGTACGTAGAATTAATTACGCAAAAGATGAAAATATTAATGATACTAAGAAAATAACCAAGGAAATAAAAACCTGGGAAGAAAGAATTTCACATAGATTGGGATTTACATCAAAAATCAATAAATTGCACAATGGTGGAAAGGTAGTTATTCGATTTAATAGTGACGCTGAATTACGTGAATTAATTGAAAGATTAACACGTTAATTTAACTTACTTCCTGACGAAGTTTGTCATAACATATAATTCCGGTACTTACAGCAACATTCAACTCACTCATTCCTTCACGCATAGGAATTGAAACAGTACCATCAACTCTTTCCAAAATTTTTGAAGAGATAGGTTCATCTTCAGAACCAATGACAAATGCAATTGGACCTTTCAAATCTTTTTTGTAGTAAACTTCTTCCTCTTCATGCAAAGCTAGTATCTTCACTCCATTTTTCTTTAATTGCTTCATACAATCAAAAAGACTCATTTCTACAACTGGAACTCTTTCAGAAGCACCCATAGATACTCTTGTTACTTCGGAATCAATGTATGAATCTTTCCTTACTGGCAATATTATGCCATTAACACCAGATGCAAATGCCGTTCTAAAGATAGCACCAATATTCTGAGCATATTTCATATGATCAAGAATTAAAAAGAATGGAACTTTCTTTTCAGAAAACAAATGAGTCAGTAAATCATCTAAAGACCAACTATTTTCAGAAATCAAAAGTCCTAAAACACTCTTAGTACCTCCTCCCCTAGATCTTCTGTCAATTGATCTTCTTGGAACCTTGATAACAGGGATATTGCTTTTACGAGCTAGTTTTAAAATATCTGTTGTTTTTGGGTCTTTAAATGCATTATTGGCCACATAAATCTTCTCAAAAGACTTACCAGCTCTTAGAAGCTCTAAAATTGCATTTTTACTGTCAACCTGAATGTTGTATGGTTTACTCATAAAGATTATACGGAAGTAACGTCTACATAATACTTACCTCTTTTGTGACCACTCATCCTTCTAAAAGAAACTACACCATCCTTAATGGCATAAATTGAGAAATCCTTACTTAGTTTAGTATTTTTACCAGAATGATATACAGTACCTCTTTGCTTCAGTATGATATTACCATTCTTTACTACTTCACCAGCGAATTTCTTAACACCCAACCTCTTTCCAGGTACATTAGGGGACATTTTAACTGATCCGGCAGCTGCTGTCTTAGACATTTTCTATCCACTTTTTCAAATTATTTACCACTATATTCAAAAACGAATATTAAGCGTTTGATGATACTATTTATGCGACTCCAATGCAAGTCTCTAACCTTTAATTTTGTATTTTTGAAATTCAAAGCATCATCCTCTATACAAATCCAACCATCTTTGGTCTTGTATGAAGGAAATACCACAACCACATTTATTTTCTTCCCTACATCCAACTCATCCAAAGCTTTGAAAAGTGCTTCTACGAGTACATAGTGCTGTTTTACAAGCTTCTGAGCGAAACCAAATTCAATTACATTTCTTTGAGGTTCTCCCATATATGGTTCACATACAATTCCATCAATATTTCCCTTTTTCACAATATCTAGTTTTGATTGAGATATATTCAAAATATCTAGATAGAATATATTACTCGCATTTTTGTAACCAAATTTATTCTTAGCCCAATCAACATTTGACTTAGTACCTTCCAAACTTTTTGCATCAATATCAGAACCCAAAACATTGTAACCAAGATCCAAACCTTCTAGAAGCACATTTCCACTGCCACAGAAAGGATCCCACAGAGTTTGACCTTCAACTAATCCTGCCATATTTACCATCATACGAGCTAGTTTAACTGGTAAAACTCCCATTTTACTGTCCACAAAAGGTTTGTCATAGTCACGAGCACTAAAAGATTCAATATCTTGAATAGCCAAAGTTTTACCCATTTCATTTTCAAACAAAACAAGTTCAAAACCATCATTAAGCAAATTATGGTTTAATACTTGTGCTGATGAAAGAGAGTTGCCTTCTCTTGGCAAAACAAATCTTACTTTAATACCCGATTTAGAAAATTCTTCTTTGAAATTTTGAGAAAGTTTTTTAATATCCCTCAAAGAAATTTTTTGTGTATAGCTACTAATGCCAAAAATTACTTTTTTCTTGTCCGAAAGTTCTTTAACATCTAAATCTTTTTCTAAAAAAACACCACATTTGATACAACCACCTAATCTAGAAAAGAGTTTTGGTATATCATCGTACTCCGTCTCAAGTAGGAAGTATTTTTTCAATCGAGAGGCTTTGTAATCTACATTTAATGTACTCTCACAGACTGAATTAAATTCAGCCCAAGACAAATCTTCTAATCTACCTGGTAAAAAAAAGTATTTCATGAAAAAAATTATACACTAATCTTCTCTATTAACAATCTTGTGATTAGTGATCTATGTCCGTAATGCTTTCTGTATCTTGATTTTGCTTTGTATATTAATCCTTTAATTTTTTCTCCCTTTTTCTGAGAATCAATCACTGCATTTACCTTGCCCTTAGCGATGTATGGTTTACCTAAAATCATTTCTTTTTCACTTACAAAAAGTAAAACCTTGTCCAAAACTATCTTGTCTCCCTTGTCTCCTTCAATATGGTCAACTTCATATTTCTTGCCTTCAGACACCTTTAATTGAGTACCTCCAATTTCAACAACAGCAAAAGTCTCAACAACTTCCTTCGGTTGCTCTACCTTCTCTTTTGTTTTCTTTGTTGTTTTCTTCGTTGTTTTTTCCTTGTCCATAAGCGATGATTTTAAATTAAACCTTCGTCATTGTCAACAGAGTAGACCTCTGTCTCTTTGTAATCACTGAAATTACTCGCTATTATACTCTGAACCAATCCTAAAGAAAAGAAGAAAAAGATTATGCTTGTACCCCCAACACTCATCAAAGGTAGTGGTATACCCGTTGCAGGAATCATACCAGTGTTGGTGCCAATGTTTATGAAAAGTTCCAGAAATATTTTTATCGATACACCAGTTAAAAAGATATATTCAAATTCTCTCCCCCTATTCTTAAACGCATGAATTAACGTGTAGTACACAAGGAAGCCATAAATGGAGATTAATGCAAAACTACCAACAAGACCAAATTCTTCAGAGAATGCTGCAAAAACAAAATCTGTTTGATACTCTGGTAAAAATTGCAACTTACTTTGTGTACCAAACCCCCAACCTTTACCAAATATACGTCCAGACCCAATTGCTACTCTAGATTGATCTACATTGAAACCAACATCCTGAGAAGTTTCGACTGGACTAAAAAATGCAGTTATCCTTTCTTTTTGATAGTCACGCAGTAATGAGTTCCAACTCACCGAAACTAGTACACCAAGAACCAAACCAACAACAACTGAAACAAGAAGAAGTTTTTTCCAATGTGATCTTGCATAGTATATGAATATGGATATTGCTGTTAAAGCAGAAAGGAAAATGATAGCCAAAGTAATTTGTCCCAAAAATATGTTTAATACTCCTAATATACCTGTCAAGATTACTGCTATTAAAAGGGAATTACGCAATTGATGCCTCATGATGCTAAACAGTGATACCACCCATATCAAAATCATAATGAGAGACATACTACCATGAGGTTGAAGATAGACAATTACAACAATTGGTATCAGAGCAAGTAAACTGAACAACATTAAAATTAAATCATTAAATCTTTTTCGAAAAGTAAATATACTTGCTGTAAAAAGAATAATTGTTATTTTGGCAAGTTCAGAAGGTTGAAACTGAAATTCTCCAAATATGAGCCATCGTTGTGTATTGTTTATGACAGGTCCCCACAAAATGGTAGCCAACAAAAGTGCTATGGTGA
>CAZELS010000061.1:0-2179 GCA_964513165.1 uncultured Candidatus Saccharibacteria bacterium | reverse complement strand
CTATCTTGTTAAGTAAGGACAATACAGAATTACCGAAAAATCTAACTCTAGGTATTACTTCAGATGCAGATCTATGTTTTAATCTATTCCCCTTAACATATTCTACTTCTTCATCTATGACAGGCATACAAATAGATTCTAATTCTGCTGGATCCATCTGGCCATCTCCTGCCATTACAGCAATACAATCAATTTCATTATCTAAACACCACTTGTAACCAGTTGCAATACTCGCCCCAACGGAGGCATTTTTCAAATGATTTATCAAAATCACCCTAGAATTTCTGGAGTTCTCATTAAAAATCTCAGAAGGTGTGTACTTTTTCTTCTCCTCAATTAACATCTTTTCAACAATCACATCTGCATGATTGTACTTGTTTGGAACAACCTTTTTCTTTTCACCTAAATCAGTTGACTCTTTCTTATCATTTTTTATGAAATCTTCGACTACTTGAGCTGTTTTGTCAGTAGATTTGTCGTTAACAACTATAATTCTATCTACAAAATCCGGCATAGAATCTAATACCATCTCTATTTGTTTTTCTTCGTTGTAACAAGGTACTACAACAGCAACTGTTTTATTCTTAAGCATGTTGGGATTATATCAACTTAACACTAAAAGTTACAGTACAAAAATCTTTTATTTGAAATAACCCTCTTCCTGTTTTTTGCATATAAAAATCATCTGTAATATAATGTTGTGAGATTAGTTCTTTTTCTATATCTCCCATGCCACAAATAAAGATCACCATATTCGGAAGCTATAACCGAAATAGTATCGGTGATAAAGTAATTTTGATAAGTCTACTCGATTTACTCTTGAGGGACTCAAAATTCAAGATAGACGTAATAACACTAGACAAAGAAACCATATTGGCTGAAATCAAAAAATATCCTTGGAAAAAGAATGTTAATATTATTCCCCTAAGGAGTGAGCCAGCAGTAACTCAAAAAACTACAAAAACCAGTATCTTTCGAAGAATACCTGGAATTGCGCAAATAATATTGGGAGGATTCGTATTTAATAAATCTCTTAATAAAATAAATGTAAAAAATTCTGATGCTCTAATTATAGGTGGAGGGAATCTATTAATGGACATGTATCCCTCTTGGCCAATTAGATTGTTCATCCTTCAAAGAAAATTTTTAGCTAAAAATAAACCAACATATTTTATTGGTGTGGGAGCCTTCCCCATAAAGGGCAAGATAAATTCCTATTTATTAAAATCAGTACTTAAAAAAGCAAGGCTCATTTTTGTTAGAGATGAGCAAACACAAAAATTCTTAAAAAACAAATGGGACATTGAAAATAAAAGCCACCCTGATTTAGCATTTTCCTATCCTAGAAAAGAGATAAAATCCGGAAGAAAAAATGAGAACAAGAGAATAGCAATAAATGCAGCCCCTATATTTGGTCAAAATTGGCCTTACAAAAACCCTGCTAAGTACAAGAAATACATAGAGAATTTTTCTTCCCAGCTTTTTCAATACTACTTGAGAAACAAAAATGTTGAATACATCTTCTATGAAACAAATTATCCAACCGATTCAGAAGCACCATTATCTATAATACAAAGGCTTGTTAAACTCGGATATCCTAAAAAGTCAATAGAATATGAAAACAAATTAAATACAGTTACAGAGCTAGAAGAAAAAATTCGAACATGTGATATCGCTATTTCGACTAGATTGCACGCTGGAATCCTTGCTCTTAAGATCGACAAGCCTGTAATCTGTATAGCTTATCAACCTAAAGTTATTTCTGTCTTTAAAAAAGTGGGCTTATCTAAAAGTATTGTTGAGATTGATATGATGAAAAATATAAATAAGCATTTAGATTTAATTGAAAAGCATCCAGAAGGATACAAATTAGATGAGCAGAAAATGAAAACTTTAAACAAAACAAATTCTCAAATAACGAGGAAAATTTTAAGCGATATAGAGGCTATATATTCCCAACACCCTTGTATATAAACCCTTCCTCCCTTGCTTTTTCTTTGCTAAAAGCATTTCTCCCATCTACAATAACAGGATTTTTATTCATCAACTCTTTCATACCTAAATACTTCAATTCTTTGTATTCATCATGAGCTGTAATCAATACAATCGCATCCTTCTCCTTAAGCATACTTTGTAAATCACCCTTATATTTATCAACGTACGAGTCATGAATTTCATA
>CAZELS010000060.1:0-5109 GCA_964513165.1 uncultured Candidatus Saccharibacteria bacterium | reverse complement strand
TGGTGCTGTCGTTATTTTCGATGGTAAAATGGGCGTTGAACCTCAATCTGAAACTGTCTGGAGACAAGCGACAAAGTACAATGTTCCTAGAATATGTTTCATTAACAAATTGAATCTTTTAGGAGGTGATTTCATAATGAGTCTTGAATCAATCAAGGAACGTTTGACTCCTAATGCTGTGCCTCTTTGGTTGCCAATTGGTAGAGAGACTGCATTGAGAGGCTTCGTCGATCTTCTTCAGAACAAGGCTTTTACGTACAAATCTATTGATGATATGGAATTAACAGAAGAAGATATTCCTGAAGACATGAAGGCTGATGCTGCAAAATACAGAGAAATGTTAGTGGAGAAAATTGCAGAACAAGATGATGTACTAATGGAAAAATATCTAGATGGTAAAGAATTAGAATATGAGGAAATGCTGGTTGCTTTAAGAAAAGGTACAATAGCAGGCAATATATATCCTGTTATGGGAGGAGATTCAAGATCTGCTGTGGTAGTTAAATTACTAGACATGGTTATTCAATGTCTTCCTTCTCCTGTTGATGTCGATGCAATCACAGGCATTGATCCAAAAACAGAAGAAGAACTTGTTCGAAAAACTAATGCTGAGGAACCATTAGCAGCACTGCTTTTCAAAATCGTGAATGACTCACATATTGGTAATCTTTCCTATGTTCGAGTTTACTCAGGAATTTTAGAATCTGGAAGTTATGTTTACAATTCGACTAAAAAAATTAAAGAAAGAGTTGGACGTCTACTTTTGATGCATGCGAATGAAAGAGAAGAGACTAAAACTTTGAAAGCTGGAAGTATTGGTGCTGTTGTAGGTCTAAAAGATTCTGTGACTGGAGATACACTTTGTAGTGAACACAAACCAATTATTCTTGAACAAATACAATTTTCAGATCCAGTAGTTTCTCAAGCAATTGAACCAGCAACTAAATCTGATGAAGAAAAACTTAGTCTTGCACTTGCACGATTAACAAAAGAAGATCCAACATTTACAGTAGATTCAAATATTGAGACAAGGCAAACAGTTATTTCTGGTATGGGAGAGTTACATTTAGAGATATTAATAGATCGTCTTAAGAGAGAATTTGGTGTTGAAGCAAATGTTGGTGTACCTCAAGTTGCTTACAGAGAAACTATCAAGCACGAAGTTGAATCTGAAGGTCGATATGTTAAGCAATCTGGTGGTCGAGGGCAATATGGTCATTGTTACTTAAGGATTACTCCAAATGAAAGAGGTGAAGGATTTGAATTTGTGAATGGGGTAAAGGGAGGATCTATACCTAGAGAATACATTCCTTCAATTGAGAAGGGTGTTCGTGAAGCATTACTTGCTGGGGTTGTAGCAGGCTATCCAGTAGTTGATTTGGTCGTTGAAGTCTATGATGGTTCTTACCATGAAGTTGACTCTTCTGAAGCTGCATTTAAAGTTGCTGCATCAATGGCATTTAAGGATGGTTGTAGAAGGGCAGATCCAGTTCTCATAGAACCTATCATGTCTGTTGAAGTTGTTATCCCAGAAAAATTTGTTGGAGATGTTACTGGATCTTTAAGTAGTAAGAGAGGAATGATCAAAAAGACGGAAACAAGAGGTGATTTACATGTGATTTCTGCAGATGTACCATTAGCAGAATTGTTTGGATACACGACACAATTGAGATCTATTACTAGTGGTAGAGGTAATGCAATTATGGAAATGTCACACTATGCAGAAGTACCTAAGAATATTGTTGAAAATATCGTTGCGAGTAGAGGCTAAGAGAAAATGTTGAAAAAGGCTTGAAACTAAAAAGATTTTTTGATAACATACCAGGAGTTTTGAACTATTTGGTTAATTAAAGAAAATAGTGTAAAATAAGGTCTATCTTTATAGATTTAATTAATTTTTTATTTTTAATAAAATGGCAGACGTATATGAAAGAACAAAGCCTCATGTAAATATAGGTACACTTGGTCATATTGATCACGGTAAAACTACCCTTATCCGAGGCGTTTTAAGCTTGTATGCAAATGATCCTGCAAAAATGATCGACAAGCTTGACAAGGATCCAATCTCTAGGCAAAAGAGTATAACTATTGCTGTAGCTCATGTAGAGTTTGAGACTGACAGTAGGCACTATGCTTTAGTGGATTGCCCAGGTCACAAGGACTACATTAAGAATATGATCACAGGTGCAGCACAAATGGATGGTGCAGTTTTGGTTGTATCTTCAGCTGATGGTGCTATGCCTCAAACAAGAGAGCATATTTTGCTAGCAAAGCAAGTTGGTGTTCCAAAGATTTTGGTTTACATCAATACATTTGGTGAAGCTGATGATGAAATTCTAGAACTTATCAAATCAGACATTCAAGATCTTTTGGATAAGTATGGATATGACAAGGATTGCCCAATTGTTGTTGGAGATGCTTTGAAAGCTGAAAAAGGTGAGGAAGAAGGATTGAATTCTGTAAAAGAATTAATGAAGGCTGTTGATGAATATATTCCAATTCCAGACAGACCTATTGATCAAGATTTCCTTATGCCTATTGAAGATGTATTTTCAATTGAAGGAAGAGGTACAGTTGTAACTGGTCGTATTGAGAGAGGAAAAGTTAAAGTCGGAGAAGAAATTGATGTACTAGGTATGGGTAGGAAAGATCAGGTTACTGCAGTTACAGGTGTTGAAATGTTCAACAAATCATTAAGTGAAGGTTTAGCTGGAGACAATGTAGGTATTTTGTTAAGAGGTTTCAAGAGAGAAGATGTTGAAAGAGGTCAGGTTATTTCCAAAAAAGGTAGTGTTAAAACATATACTGAGTTTAAAGCTGAAGTTTATGTTCTTAGCAAAGAAGAAGGTGGAAGACATACTCCTTTTGTAAGTGGATACAAACCACAATTTTACATTAGGACTGCAGATGTAACAGGAGAGGTTAAGTTAAATGAAGGTGTTGAAATGGTAATGCCTGGAGACAATACAGAAATTAATGTAACGTTGATGGCACCAGTAGTATTAGAAAAAGGATTGAATTTTGCAATTAGAGAAGGTGGTCAAACAGTAGGTAAGGGCGTTATAACAGAGATTGTTAAATAAGTTCTTGAGGGAGGGGTGAAAGCCCCTCTTTCTAGTTATTTTAATTTTAGCTCTTTTTTACAAAGATGGTTAAGGAAATAGCACGGATCAGAGTGAAATTACAAGGCTATGATTCTATGGTTGTTGATCGTTCTGCAAGAAGTATTATGGAAACTGCGATTGGTACGGGTGCGAAAGTTGTTGGCCCTATCCCACTTCCTACAAAAAGGAAAAGGATTTCAGTCAACAGGTCTCCTCATGTGTACAAAAGTTCTATGGAGCATTTTGAAGTGAAAACACATAAGAGAGTAATAGATATACTTGAACCTACGGGCAAAACAATAGATTCTCTACAGCATTTGCAGATGCCTGCTGGTGTTGAAGTAGAAATCCAATAAATTCTGCCGTTGTTCTAACATATTTTTATTAACACTGATGAAAGTGATTTTAGGTCAAAAAAAAGGAATGACTCGTATTTTACAGGATGGCAAAGCCATCCCTGTAACTATTGTCGATGTTAATGGATGTGTTGTTTCAGCAACAGAGGATGGTTTGTTTGAGTTAGGATTTGGTAAAAAGCGTGGTAACAAAGCTTCTTTAGGAAAATACAAAACATTAGGATTTGTACCAAGGTACACAAGAACATTTAGGAGTGAGAAAGATTCTCAAAAGGTTGGAGATAAAGTAGAAAGTTCTGTTTTCGAAATTGGAGATATGGTTTCGATAAAAGCAAAATCAAAAGGAAAAGGATTTACGGGAGTAGTAAAAAGATGGGGATTTGCAGGAGGGCCAAAAACACATGGTCAATCGGATAGATTGAGAGCTCCAGGATCAATAGGTGCTGGAACAACTCCTGGTAGAGTTTTGAAGGGTAAGAAAATGGCAGGCAGAATGGGCGGAGACAATTTGATGATTAAAAACAAGAGAATTGTAGATATAGCAGAAAATTACATATTACTGTCAGGTCCAGTACCTGGAAATAATGGTGACCCAGTATTAATTTATGGTCAAGAATCAGATGCAAATGAAACTAATTAACCAAAAAGGAAAAGAAATCGAAGATAAAATGACTTTAGAAAAGTTAGTATGGTCTTTGCCTCGAAATGAGGATTTGGTTTCTCAAGCCATTTATGTATTTCAGAGTAATCAAAGATTGTCTAATGCGCAAGCTAAGTCAAGAGGAGATGTCTCTGGAGGAGGTAGGAAGCCATTTAGACAAAAGGGAACAGGAAGAGCTAGAGCTGGCTCTACAAGATCACCTTTGTGGGTAAAGGGTGGTGTTACTTTTGTACCAAATGATCGTACATGGAAGAAGAAATTGAATGACAAGATGAAAAAGAAAGCCATAGCAGTTGTTTTGTCTGCAAAATTAAAAGATGAAAAAGTAAAGTTTGTTAAGTTTAGCAAAAAAAGTGAGAGTAAAACATTAAGGAATGATTTAACTACTTTGTCTTCTAAACTTAAGACTTTAGTTGTTTCAGAATCAGAAGATATTTTGAAAGTTGTAAGAAATTTGGAGAATGTAAAAATCTCAAGACCATCAACGTTAAATATATTTGATGCTTTGAATAACAAGTTGATATTGATAGATGCTGAAAGTGTAAAAGTAATTGAAGGAAGGTTAAAAAATGAAAAATAATATCATTGTAAAACCACATATAACAGAAAAGAGTTTTGATATGGCAAACAGCCTTAACAAGTATGTATTTCTTGTCGAAGGTAAGATGAATAAAATTGAGGTTAAGAAATACGTTGAGAAAGAATACAAAGTTAAGGTTTTAAACGTCTCTAGTATTACTCAACCAGGTAAAAAGAGAACTGATTGGAAAACAAATCGTAAATTTAGAAAATCGGATAAAAAGAAGTACATTGTAGAATTGAAAAAAGGAGATAAAATAAATGAGTTTTTAAATAAATAATGGCTGTAAGAACATTTAAACCAAAAACCGCAACATTAAGAGGAACGAGATTGGAGGACAGATCTGCATTGCAGAAAGATGGAGGTCCTAGATCTTTAACTATCGCAAAAAGACAAAAATCAGGTAGG
>CAZELS010000059.1:0-1669 GCA_964513165.1 uncultured Candidatus Saccharibacteria bacterium | reverse complement strand
CCCCAGTCCCATTATGGCAAGCTCCAGACCAGCTAACTGCCGTTCTGATTTCCTTAAGATGTGCGCCTAGAAATTCTGCCATAACACGTGCACCTTGACTAAACTAAAATGTTGTATAATAGAATTACGACAATAAACCTAAGGAGAAATATTATGAGAAAAACGAGAAAGTATACAAAGAAATTTAAAGATTCGGTTCTTAAAAGACTTGAAGAACCCACAAATGATACTATCACAAGTCTTTCCAAAGAATTAAATGTACCCAGAACTACTATCTATCAATGGAAGAAGAAAAAGGATATAAGTTCAAACAACTATAAATCAGTTAGCAAATGGAGTTCTAAAGATAAATATCAGGCAGTTCTTGAAACATCAAGCCTTTCTGAACTAGAAATTGCTAAATACTGTAGAAGAAAAGGAATTCATGTTGACGAACTAAAAATCTGGGAAAAACAGTGCCTTAATGCCAATTCTTCTAATCAAATTGATCCAGAAGAATTAAAAAATAATCTGAAACAAGAAGAAGAAAAAAACAAAATACTTCAAAAAGAGCTAAGAATTAAAGAAAAAGCTCTAGCAGCTGCTCTACTTGTACTAAGAAAAAAAGCAAATGCGATCTGGGGGGACCCAGAGGTCGAATGATCAGTGATTCGAATCGCATAATAGCAGTAGAACTTATCGATGAAGCAAGAGCAAATGGTGCCAGGTTAAAACCAGCCTGTGATGTATTAGAAATTAGTAATCGTACTTATCAAAGATGGACTAAAAATGGAACTGTAAAAAAAGACCAACGCCCAATTGTAAATAGAGCTATTCCTAAAAATAAATTATCAAAAGAGGAACGTTCAAAAATACTTAAAACAGTTAATAGCCCTGAATTTGCTGATTTATCACCATCACAAATAGTTCCTAAATTAGCTGATGGAGGTGAATATATAGCTTCAGAATCTACAGTCTATAGAATATTAAAAGAAGAAAAAATGAATACTCATCGAAGTCGTTCTAAACAACCAGTAAAAAGAAAAGTACCAACACATATTGCTACAGCTCCTAATCAAGTATGGACCTGGGATATAACCTGGTTAAATGCTTATATCAAAGGACAATACTTTAAACTTTATTTAATAGTAGATATGTTTAGTAGATTGATAGTAGCTTACGAAGTATGGGAAAAAGAAAAAGCTCAATATGCCCAGAGACTAATTCAAAAAGCAACTTTATCACAGGGTATAGCTGGCAAACCCCTGGTCCTTCAGTCTGATAATGGTAGTCCTATGAAAGCAGCAACTTTTTTAGCAACTTTAGAAAAACTGGGAGTACAAAGTTCCTTTTCAAGACCCAGAGTAAGCAATGATAATCCTTATTCTGAATCTTTATTTAAAACAATGAAATACAGACCTATGTATCCAAATAAAGGCTTTCCCACTCTAAAAGAGGCAAGAATTTGGGTAAGCAAGTTTGTTAGCTGGTATAATCATACTCATTTACATAGTGGAATTAACTTTATAACCCCATATCAAAGGCACTATGGTCTGGATAAAGAGATAATGAAAAACCGTATTGAGATCTATAAAAAAGCCAGAGAAAATATCCAGAAAGGTGGTCTAAAGATATTAGAGATTGGTCATTACCAAATTATGTAACATTGAATCCTATGAAAAAAGAAGAA
>CAZELS010000058.1:0-1711 GCA_964513165.1 uncultured Candidatus Saccharibacteria bacterium | reverse complement strand
ACTATACCAAAATCAATTTTTACAATATCACCTTCTTTTATTATCTCCTCTCCTGGTACTCCATGTACTACGGTATCATTTAGCGAAATACATGTTGTGTATTGATATGCTGGTGCAAATCCCATCCTTACTCCTTCAAATGCAGGTTTAACATTGTATTTTTCACAAAGATTTCTTGAGTAGTTCTCAATATCCATTGTAGTGATACCTTTTTTCACAAAATCGCGTATTTTACCTAACATTTCTACGGACAAATCACAAACTTGTTTGTATTCTTTGTATTCTTTTTTGTTCTTAATTACCATATTACAGCTATCATAGCATTTTTTGTTTTGTTAAAAAACCTTTGATATACTCTATGTTATGAAAATCATTTGTTGGAATGTGAATGGTATTAGAGCAATTGACCGTAAGGGCAATTTAAAAGATATTTGGAAATTAAATCCAGATGTTCTTTGTTTTCAAGAAACAAAGATTGCAGAAGATGAGATTCCTTTCGATTTAAGATATGTTCCTGATTACACAAGTTTCTTCTCTTCAGGCAAGAAAAAAGGATACAGTGGGGTTGGTATGTATACGAAGAACAATCCAGACTCGGTAAAATATTCTTTCGGTGACGAAAAATATGATGATGAAGGTAGAATCATTCAAGCATTTTTTAAAAATTTCACTCTTTTTAATATTTACTTCCCTAACGGAAAAGCTTCAGAGGAAAGGCTTAAATACAAAATGGATTTTTACAATTCATTTCTAAATCATATGCGAAAGAAACTTAAAAAAGGCGAAAAAATCGTAATCTGTGGGGATGTTAATACTGCTCACAAAGAAATTGATATTGCTAGACCAAAACAAAATGAGAATAATTCAGGTTTTTTACCAGAGGAGAGGCAATGGATGGATGAATTTCTTGAAGCAGGATTTATCGATTCCTTTAGAGAGTTTAATAAGGAGAAAGATCAATATACATATTGGGATGTGAAGACTAGAGCTAGAGAAAGAAATGTTGGTTGGAGAATTGATTATTTTTTTGTTTCTAAAAATTTAAGAGACAATTTGAAAGATTCATATATATTAAAAGATGTACTAGGTTCTGATCACGCTCCGATTGTTTTAGAATTGGATTTTTGATGTTGAAAAATTAAAGAAGATTTTCTATACTCAAATTAGATAAATTGAAAAAAATGTCTTATGAGCTCCGAACAAAAAAAACTCTATCGTTCTAAAGAAAACAAACTCATTGGTGGTGTTTGTGGTGGTTTAGGAGAATATTTTGATGTAGATCCAACCATTATACGTTTGCTTTGGGTTATCGTAATCCTTATGGGTGGTTCAGGCATCTTAATCTATCTCGTCCTTTGGGTTGTAATACCTGAAAAGAAAGATAATATTAGTAAGAAAGATGATGGAAAAGAAGAGAAAAAATAATCAAGAAAAAGTAGAGGTTAAAGAAGAGGTTGTTATTCCTAAGAAATTGCAGAAGACGGATTATGTTTTTGCAATACTTTTGGTATTTTTGGGAGCTGTTTTGCTACTAAATACAACCGGGGTTGTAGAATGGAGTATTTGGTCTGTTTTGTGGCGATTTTGGCCAGTTTTGATAGTTTTCGCAGGCTTAAATATTATATTTGAAGGATCAAGAATCTTAAGTGTGCTTCTAGCTGTTCTTGCAATTATTGCTTTTGGATTAATTTTCATATGGTCTTTAGCTATA
>CAZELS010000057.1:0-5068 GCA_964513165.1 uncultured Candidatus Saccharibacteria bacterium | reverse complement strand
TTTATTGTTGTTATACCCATTTTTTCAGCAGTTTCGATAAAAGCATTTACACCAATTTTTTGCGTTATATATACAGCAGGGACGTTTCTTGATTGTATTAATGCTTGTCTTGCAGAGTAATATTACCCAAATATTTGCTGTCCCAATTTTTAACTTTGTAATCTCCAAAATTCAGTCCTGGTTTGTCAGGTACTATTGAATTTGGTGTATATCCTCTTTGAAAAGCTGCGAGATATGTATATGGTTTGACTGAGGAGCCCATTTGTCTCAAGCTTGTCGTCATATTAACATTCCCATCTATTTTAGGGTTTTCCACTTCCCAATAATTTATAGAGCCTACCATTGCAAGAATTTCATTTGTGTGAGGGTCGATTACAATCATGGCCCCATTATGGACATTCCATTTGTGTCCATATTTTTCAATTCCTTGGATTATCTCTTCTTGTGCTATTTCTTGTGTCTCAAGATCTAAACTTGTTTTGACAGTTAATCCACCTCTAGAAACTCTTTCATCGCCATACATTTTTTCAAGCTGTCTTCTTACATAAAAAACAAAATGAGGAGCTTTTATTTCTGTCCTCAACGGTGCGTAAGAAAGGTTTTCACTTTTAGCATCCATTATTTCCTCTTCAGTTACCCCCGTTACTTCTTTGTTTTTTAACATTGCATCTAGAATGGCATGTTGTCTTCGAGTAGGTAGCTCAAAACTATCGCTGTATAAGGGGGAATAATTGGAGGGGCTAGCTATTGTACCTGCTAACATTGCGCTTTCGGCCAATGTCAAATCTTGTGCATCTTTGTTGAAGTAAGCAAGTGATGCGGCTTGAATTCCATAACTTACTCCACCAAATCCAACCTCATTTATGTACATTTGCAAAATTTCATCTTTGTTCAGTTTTTTCTCCAACTGTATTGTGAGAAGTATTTCTTTGATTTTTCTGGTGTATGTTTCTTCGTAGGCTTCGTCTCCAAAAATGTCAAACATTATTGTATTTCGTACTAATTGTTGTGTTATTGTGCTTGCTCCTCTAACAATTTCTCCAGCCATCCAATTTGTGTATGTAGATTTTACAATCGCTTCTAAATCAAAACCAGCGTGATTGTAAAAGTTTACATCTTCAGTTGCTAAAATTGCCCATTTCAGGTGTTCTGGCAATTTTTCAAGTTCAACAAATTTTCTGTTTTGATCAGCATAAATTTTGTAAAGCTCTTTGCCGTTTCGGTCAGTAATGATGGTGGTTTGATCAGATGGCTTTATGACTAATTGATCTGGATTTGGTAAAGAATTTTCTAAATGTTTTAAATATAGTCCGCCCCAAATTAAAAAACCCATTACAAGAAAAATCATAGCTCCTAAAAAAACAATGAAGAATTTAGAAACTTCGTTTTCTGAATTAGGTTTCTTTTTTCTTTTTCTGGGGATATATCTACCTTTGTACCGATATGAGCCAGAAATTTTTCGTCTTCCTGACTTTTTGGTAGAAGGTTTGAGCATACTTTCATTGTATAGGTTTGTTATTTATTAGTCGAGAATATTCTGTAAACAATTTTTAATCATTTACCTAATAGTTGATACTATGGGGCTCCAGTGCTATAATCCCACTATCTTTTTTATAAAAGATGTTCTTTAAAAAGTTGAAATAGGGGAATAAAAAAACTGGAGGTGTTTGAAATGCCGTTTGAGGAAAATGTTATTAGGGCGAGAGATATTAACAACGCATGGCGAGATGTAATGTGGTGCTGTGTTCGTAAGGGATACAAATACGAAGTTAAAAAAGGCTCTTATGAAGGTCAGCAGCGAAAGCAGCTATCTGAAGTTATGGTTATCATCGAAGAACCATGGACTAGACCATTAGCAGTGTCTGTTCCAGAGCATCTGGGTTTTTGTGCTCCAACAAGTAAGGAAAAAATTGAGTCTTATGCTTTTGAATACTTGATTACCGATACCAAGGAAGACAAAGAGGATTATACCTATGGGCAATATATATCTCAGCAATTGGAAAGATTAATATATTTGCTTAATGTCTCTGAGGGTAAAACCAATCAGGCGACAATGAACATAGGTGATGCTAGTTCAATTTCACTTCACGATCCTCCTTGCTTGAGAGTTGTATCATTTAAGGTTCTTCCTGAGAATCCTCCACAGTTACAAATGTCGGTTTTTTTTCGTTCGTGGGACTTGTTTGCAGGTTTTCCTGAAAACATTGCAGGTTTGCAGCTATTGAAAGAGTACATTCTTATGCATTTGACCTTTGAGATTACAGATGGCCCAATTGTTGCATATTCAGACGGTTTACACATTTACTCGCAGTACTATGATTTGGTAAATCAATTGAATATAGATAAAATTTAAACCCCCTATTTTCCAACTATCGTGTAGTTCCCTTGACTTGTCTTAAGACAACATATTTACATATGCCAAGGGAACTACACACTTTTTTTTCTTTTTAAAACTAAATCTTTAGTTCCCAAAGCTTTTTTGCTATCCTCATATTATGTATATAGACATTTTAAAATACAATTTCCCAAAATTCAGACAAAATCAGTTAAACAATGCTATTTTTAAAAACTTCTCTAACTCTTTTGATGAAATCTCAACATTGCCAAACGATATAAAGGAAATTTTAAAGAGGGATTTTGTTTTCCCGAGTATTCAGAGTGTTAAAGAAACTAAAAATTCTGAAGTTTTTAAAAAACTTTTTCAAACACAAGATGGAAAACTTTTTGAAGCAGTTTTACTTTTACACAAAAAAAACAGACAAACAGTATGTGTTTCTTCTCAAGTTGGTTGTCCAGTTGGTTGTAAATTTTGTGCAACTGGACAGTTGGGTTTTGAAAGAAATCTTTCATATCAAGAAATAGTTGACCAAATTTTACATTTTGCTCGAATTTTAAAACAAAAAGATTTAAAAGTCACAAACATTGTTTTTATGGGTATGGGTGAGCCTTTTTTTAACTTAGGAAATCTTGAAAAAAGTATTAGTATATTAACAAATTCAGACGAATTTAACTTTTCCTCAAGAAGAATTACTGTTTCGACTGTTTGGACGGGTTATGAAGTGGTAGACTTTGTAAAGAAAAATCCTCAAATTAATATCGCTGTAAGCTTGCATAGTGCAGTACAAGAAAAAAGAAGAGAATTGATTCCTTTGGCTGAGAAAGTAACATTGGATGAAATTGAAAGTGGCATTAAGAAATGTCTTGAAGTTTCAAACAGGAGAATAACTTTGGAATATCTTTTGCTTGAAGGTGTAAATGATTCAGTTGAGGATGCGGATGAATTAGTTGAATTCATAATGCGGGTAAACAGAAAACTTCTTCATGTAAATTTATTGCCATATAATGAAATAGAGGGAGTCTACAAATCAACGAAAACAAAAAAGCTTTTTGAATTTAAAGAATACTTGGAATCGAAAAAGATAAATGTAACTATACGTAAGAGCATGGGACAAGAAATAGCTTCCGCTTGTGGTATGTTGAAGGGTGATTCTTAAGTATTATCCGCAGAATATTCTCGAACCCACTCCAAGTCTTTAATATCTGAATCCTCTATTGATTTTGTATCGTTTCTTCTTTTAGCAAATACATCTGTAGAAAGTTCAAACACTTTGACTTCTGATGGTAGCAATTCTAAAACTTTTTTGGCAATATTTTTATAGTTCTCCCTCTTCTCTTTTTCGTCCAGCCAATTGATTTCGTCTATTGCTTCAATGGCCTCTATATATTCCTCTATTTCTTCGCAATTTTTTTGTTTTAAACTTTTTTCTTTTTTATTTTGCCTGCAAAATATTTTTGATAATTCCATAAGTTTTACATTCTACAGAACAATTAATCTAAATGGAAGAGTTTGTTCGTTTCAATATTATGGGTAAAGAAAGGATTAAGGAGATGTAAAAAACCAAAGAGACTCCAATTCCTGTTTGTGCAAGGTTAGTTGTGCTTTGTTCTTCTTCATCTAAAGAAATATTTTCGCTTTCATACTCCTCATCTATTTCTTCATACGTTACAAATTCTGTCAAATGATTGGTCCATATAATGAGGTTATTGTCGAGATCAATACGACATTCTTGGTTTCCTTGTGTGATTGCATTGGCTGAGTCACTTTCACAGACATTTTGAATTTCACTGAAAATTGTTGTTAGAGGAGCTATATATCCTACCTTCTTTCCTGCTTGGCCAGGGATTAATAGCCGAACGGGTTCTGAAAATGATAGGCTGGTATTCTGATTGCCTAATTTAACAACTTTTCCAATGTCAAAATCTAAATCTAAAAGAGATTCATTTAAATATCGAGGGAATATAAAAGATCCATCCCAAGAAGAATCTCCAGTAATTTGTACATTTTCTGGAAAAGTGATTTCTAGCCCATCGTCTGCTACAAAGATTTGTTCTAGATTGAAAGGAGTAGAAATGGAGTCATTTGTTTCCATTTCAAGAGATTGTTCCTGCGAAAGAATATATTTACAGGAGGGTTGGTCAATGCATGATTCAAGAGCAGAATTTAAATTGCTAAAATGGGTTTGCCCCCACCCTGTGGTTAGTTCATTAAAATTTTCATCAACATATATGACTGATGTAAAGCGAGCTTCAACAAAGAGATTTGAATTGATATTTAAATCTCTTCTTCTTTCTGTTTTTAGTTCATCGCTCCATTTTACAAAATGGTAGTTTTCGTTCGGTACTGCCATTATTTCCTCACCATCATCACCTTCAAGAACCAATTGTAGAGTATTCCCATCAATAGTTCCACCAGCAGTGTGAGCGTATGTTAAAGTGTAAAACATTGGTTCTGCTTCAAAATTTGCTGTAACAGAAAGATCATTTTGTACATTAGTATCAATCCTACTTGCAGTTAAGACACCATCACTCCATCCTGTAAAGTCGTAACCAGAGTTAGCAATTGCAGTAACCTCTGTTCCATCTTCTCCATGATTTACTGTTTGATTTGTATTTCCATCAATTGAACCGCCCTCACCAACAGTGTAAGTTAATGTATATTCATTTATCTCGAAGTTAGCAGTTACTGTAATGTTATCTTGTACGTTTGTATCAGTTCTGTTTTCGGTTA
>CAZELS010000056.1:0-1931 GCA_964513165.1 uncultured Candidatus Saccharibacteria bacterium | reverse complement strand
TTTTTCATTTTGTTTTTAAAATTTTCTACCAAAAGAACAATAACTTCTTCAGTATTGATTTCTTCGTCAAACAAATATTTGTCAGGTGCAAGAAATCCTTCTAAAGTATATATTTCATCAATATTTAGATTTAAAGATTTGATGAAGTTTTGGTTACTTGCTAAAGTTAGAAAGTCTTCATTATTTACATTTTTCAAATTTTCAGAAAGTAGAATGGAAACTTCATCAAGTCTCAAACCTTCGGGAATTGTTACCCATTGTCCTGGTTTTGCTGCTCTTTGAAGTGTTTCAGCAAGCTCTTTAATATTTAAGTTTTTGGGAATATTAAATATCCCTGCTTGTATTGCAGGAATTAGTTTGTTTGTTTTTAAGTAGAAAAAGAAATAGTTTTTGTATTCCTGACGTAGCAGATCTTGTTCTATCAGATTTGGAATGATGGTATCAACTGATTCTCCAGGAAGTATTTCAAATTGCACTACTTCTGTAGAGTTGGAATGTGATTCATTGAGAGACTTTTCATAGCTACTTTTTAGAAAAAAGAATGTAATAGCTGGAATTACTATTAGTAAGAAGAGTACTATTAGTATGGTTAGTAATTTCTTCTTTTTCATTATGCCTTATTTTTAAAATCAATTAATTCTTGTAAAAAATAGGTAGCTGCTATTCTATCAATTTTCTTACGAGATTTCTTCTGTACTTCTCCATGAGATCTTAGTATCTCATAAGAAGTGGATGTTGAATAGCTTTCATCATAGAGAAAAACAGGTGTGTTTGTAATGTCTTCAATAGATGTTTTAAATTGTAAAATCCTTTCATTGTTTTGAAGATATTCTTTTTTAAATGATTGAGGTATTCCAAGGACAATAGTTTCAACTTTATGTCTTTCTAAAATTTGTTGTAATTTAGAAAAGAAGTTTTCAAAATTACCCTTCTTAACAACTATCGTATCCAGAGGTTGTGCTACAATACCTTTGTAATCAGTAATAGCGAGGCCAATATTTTTTGTACCGTAATCGATACCAAGTATCGGAGGCTTGATTTTGTGCACATTCGTTTTATTCAAGTATTGCTTTGATACGCTTGATTCCAGCTCCGACATTTTCTTGTTTAATGATTTTAAATTTTCCTAATTCCTTTGTGTTTTTTACATGAGGTCCATTGCATATTTCGACTGAGAAAGGAGATGCTTTTGGACCTACATAGTAAACTTTTACAAATTCATTGTACTTATCTTCGAATGAAGCAAAAGGAACTATTCTCATAGCTTCATCTTTTGCTACCTCCTCGTAAGTTATATCTAAACCTTTTTCTATGGCTTGGTTTACAATATCTTCCACCTCTTTAACTTGTTCTTCTGTTAATTTGTTTTCACTAGGAAAATCAAAGCGTAGTCTTTCTGGAGTAATATTGCTACCTTTTTGATACACTTCATCTCCCAAAATTTGTCTTAGGGCATGTAAAAGTAGATGTGTTGTTGTATGTAGTTTAATGCTTTTTTCTGAATCATCGGCCATACCTCCTTTAAAAAGTCCTTTTGAAGCTGTCCTTGATCTATCTTGATGTTCTTTAAATGCTTCTTTGTGATTTATCCAAAATTTCTCTTCATCCACTTTGATTCCATAATTGTTTAATTCTTCGATGAACATTTCTGGAGGGAAACCATATGTCTCGTATATTTTGAATGAAATGCCATTGTTGTTGGTAAAAAATTCTTTTTTATCTGAATTGCTAGAAATTTTCTCTACTTCTTTCAAACCTTCGCGAAGTGTTTTGCTAAATTTTTCTTCTTCTTTTACTACGGTATTTACTATTTCATTACGTTGTTCTTCAAGTTCAGGCCATACAGGGGCGAATTGGGTTATTGCAATATCGGCAATTTCTTTTAAGAAGGAATTGTTTATCCCAAGCTTCTTACCATGCCTTACAGACCT
>CAZELS010000055.1:0-4063 GCA_964513165.1 uncultured Candidatus Saccharibacteria bacterium | reverse complement strand
TAATAATACATAAAAAAAATGATAAAAAACTTATGATGTTAAATCATAAAGTTGATAAAAATGAAAAAATATTAGAATGCATAAAAAAATTCAGCGCATATTAGAAAATATTCCAGTAAAAACGGGTATTTACAAATTCTATGACAACAAGAAAAATGTTCTCTACGTAGGCAAAGCTTTAAATCTTCGAGCTAGAGTAAATTCTTACTTTCGAGAAACCCATGTGGATCGCCCCCATATACTTAAAATGCTTCCGTTGATTGATGATGTTGAAACCATTGTCACTGAAAACGAAGTTGAGTCATTAATTTTAGAATCTGCGTTAATTAAGAAATACAAACCTAAATTTAATGTAGAATTGAAGGATGACAAATCATTTTCATGGATATATATTTCTACTCATGAAAAATTTCCAAAGGTAAAAATAGTTAGATCCTTGAAAAAAGGTGAGTTAAAAAAAGGAAAACTGTTTGGACCATATCCAAAAGGTAAACCTATAAAAAGAATTTTTGAATATGTAAGAAAACTCTATCCTTTTTGTACATGTAATAATCCAAAAAAAGCTTGCCTCTACGTTCATCTTGGATTATGTCCAAATCCTTATCACGGAAGTATTTCAGAATCTGCATATATGGAAAATATCAATAATGTAATGAAATTTTTAAATGGAAAGAAGAAAAATATCGTTAATCAATTAAAAAAAGAAATGCAGGAGTATGCACAAAAGAAGGATTTTGAAAAAGCAGCAATTTTGAGAGATAAAGTGAACGATTTAGAATATCTTTCACAAAAAATATATATATCTCCTTTCGAATCAGAGATTGAATATATGCAATCTAAGTATGAAAAAGCTAATAAATTGATTAAAATTTTAGAAAATAAGCTAGGGTTAAAGAAGTTACAACGAATAGAATGTTTTGATATTTCAAATATAAAAGGTGATTTTGCATATGGTTCAATGTCTGTTGCAATTGAGGGTAGATTGAAGAATGAAGATTACAGAATTTTTAAGATAAGGGGTGAAAAACAATCCGATGATACAGCTATGTTAAGTGAAGTAATTTCACGTAGGATTAAAAATATAGGTGTTAATGAATCAGACAAGAGTCTTTTTAATAAACCAGATTTAATTGTATTAGATGGCGGTATTGCACAGCTTTCTGTTATTCAAAAGTTACTTAATGGTTCTATAAAACTTTTAGCTGTTTCGAAAGGTAAGCGTTTGAAAAGAGCTGGAGGTAAACAAAAGGATGAATTTTGGGTAGTAGTTGATAGTAAGCTTAAGAAAGTCTCCTTACCTTCACCCATAATAATCACAGAGCTTAGAGATGAAGCACATAGATTTGCATTGAAACATCACAGAATTTCAAGGGCAAAAAGTGCGCAATTGTCAGAATTAGATGAGATAAGTGGAGTTGGAAAGAAAAGGAGGAAAATGCTACTAGAATATTTCGGTGACGTACAGAATATTAAGAAAGCTTCTCAGGAAGATTTGTATAAAGCCTTGAAAAATAAGTGTGTTGCAAAAAAAGTATATATACACTTTCATTAGTAATCTTGTAAATTTGAAAGAATATATTCAAAAAATTCTTCTCCTACTCTGTTTGCAATTATTGCATATATATGAAAATTTCTTTTGTTAATAAATACGGCTCCTTCACCTTCGTTTTCTTCAATAAGTAGATTGGCCATGAGTACTTCACGATCTCTAAAGTAATCGATTCTAGTGTTAATAATAGACCATTTGCTTTCTGTCTCTTCACTTTTCATATTTAAGAAGCTATGTAGCATTTGGTCATAATTGCCTTCATCACTTTTACCAATAGGATAGATTAGGAATGTTTTTTCACTTCCTATTTCAAAAATTTCTACTGCTTGTAATTCTTCAATGTTTGTTGAAGAGTATCGAGTAAGATATTCTCGAGGTATTTCCATCTGCCACGGGAAATCAGGAAGCAATTTTTGTTCTGCTGAAGATTCAAGAATTCGCTTTCTCTGAATTTCCTGAGCTCTTCTATCACTTAAAGAATTATTTGCTTCAACCTTAGTTATTGTCTCATACCAAACGTCATTATTTTCTACAAATATTCGTAACCCTTTTTCCTCCTTTATCCAATATTGACCAAATAGTTTGTCTTCTGTACTAATGTGAACTGTAGAAACATAAATCCAATCTTTCTGAGGTAATTGTTCTTCGTAATATTCGTAAACATCTGAGCTTTTTGTACCCCTTGGTAGACGATATGCTGAAATGCCTTGATTAAGCATTTTTAGTACTATTTCTTCTTCTCTACGATCCTTGTAAACAAATTCAGATTGAGGATAGATTGGAACTGAAGGGACTCCTTCAACAAATGTCTTGAGATAGTCAATATTGTCAATGGTAGTACCTCCCCTTAGTGTAGTTATGAATTTGTATACACTGTAACCTGCTACAAGTACTATAAACCCTAATACAACTACAAGAAGCAGACTAAGGACTTTATTTCTTATATGAAGTTTTTTAACCTTTTGTACCCTAGGATTATTTCTACATCTTAGTTCTTTAATTGGACTTTTCTTGTATAAAATTTGTTTTTTATTTACCCTTCTTTTTGCATATTCCTTGTGATAGGGCTGCTTTTTGAAAAATACATTATATTGTGTTTTTTGTTCGGTTTTTTTTCTTTTGAAAAACATATTAAAGATTCTTTAAAGCATATCCGTATCTCTTTTCTATCACATATCCTCTTTTTTTGTAATACTCTCTTGTTCCTACTGCTGAAATGACGGCGATTTTTTTCAATTTGTTTTCATTTACAATTTCTTCTGCTTTTAAAAGAAGTTTTGTTCCTAAACCTCTATGTTGGTTTGATTGATCCGATTTCTCGGTAAGATTAAGGGATATTCCGTATACGTGAATTTCACGTACCATAGCTTTTGTATCAACAAGTAGTGCTGGCGTTTTTTCATATATACTTAACCTCAAAAATCCTGCTAATCTATCATTCTGATCAACATATTCTAAAAAGAATTCTGTGCTAACATTAGTTTTGTATTTTGTAATTTTTAACTTCAATTCTAAATTTTCATCATCTTTTATCTCTCGACATCTAATACATTTGCATTGCAATCCTTTACTTTTCATTTCTTCTTGGATATTTTGTCGTAGATTTGTTGTTTTGTTACCCTCAACAATCAAGTTTGATGGTATGTCACGAACAAGCCTATTAATCCTACAGTACCTAGGAATTATATTTTTGCATTTGGAAATGAGTTCAATTAATTCTTCGGTAGAATAGGGGAGGTAATGACCATCTTCAAACATTTTGCACAAAGCTGTATTCTTTGTTACAGAACAGGGATATATTTTCAATTCATCAGGTTTTACATTTAAATTTTGAAAAAGTTTTTTGAAATCAAGCAAATCTTTTTTCAAATTACTTTCGTAAAGGTTACACATCCAATGTATATGTATTTTAAATCCAGCTAAACGTAGAAGATTGATGGCTTCATAGGTTTGTTTTACTGTATGTCCCCTGTTGTTTAGTTTTAAAATTGCATCACATAAGGTTTGAACGCCAAGTTGAATTTTAGTAACCCCAAAAGTTCTGTAAAGCTTAATGTTTTCTAAATTGACTTTGTCTGGTCTTGTTTCAATACACATTCCAACATTTTTGTAAGAAGCTTTTTCATTTTGATCTTGAAGAGAAGACAGGCCGTTGTTTTGAATGTATGACATGGCAGGATTGTATATTTGTGATTCAAGACCATTTAAAGCACGAAAAACCTCCATAATATACCAGTATCTGTAATTCAAATCGTAATCATCCCACGTGCCTCCAGAAATTATCAATTCTACTTTGCTTGTATTATGTCCAATTGCTTCTAGGGCCTGTATACGCATTTTAACTTGTTTGTATGGATCGTATTCCAAAGTTAGAGCTCTTTGAATCCCGGGTTCTTCAGGTAAGTAACTTTTTGGTGCTGTCGATTCATTAGGGCAAAAGATACAATTTCCAGAACATCTATTTGGTTTCGTAAATATTGTAATTGGTGTGACACCAGAAATTGTTCTTGTTGG
>CAZELS010000054.1:0-2646 GCA_964513165.1 uncultured Candidatus Saccharibacteria bacterium | reverse complement strand
GTATTCTTCCAGTAATTATTCAGGATGTAAAGTCTGGAGAGGTTATACGTATGGTCTTTTTTAATAGAGCTTCGTGGGAAAGAACTCTAAAGACTAGAGAGGTAACTTTTGTTGTGAGAGATGAGATGTGTGTTTTAGGAAAATATTCGGTAAAAAAGATTTTCTACAGTAACGAAGGAGAGAGTTTTTTGATTCAGGTCGAACCTGAAAAGGGTTTTCCTGTGCTTAGTCATTTCATCAATGAAGTTGGGGGAAAGTGGTAAGGGATATGGAAGAATTCGACGATGTGGGTTGTGGTTGTGTGTTTTGGGGTATGTTAGCAATCGTTTTGGCTTTGGCTTTGCTTTTTATCCTATGGTCTTGTTAAAGAGGGAATATATTGTAAAAAAAGGAGGTGAATGAAATGGTTTGGTGGGGAATTGTACTAATTGTTGTAGGCTCTTTGTTCTTTATTGGTGCGATTGTTTTTGGGATTCTAATAAAGATTCTTTGCTCGTGTACTGAAATGTATGAAGATCAATATTGATTTTTGAGAGGGGTGAATAGGGATGCGTGAAATTTGTGCCGTTGTTGCTGTAGTTGTATCTCTAGCCTTCATCCTTTTCATTGTATTTCTAGGCAATCATCAAGATAAAGATGATGACACAGGAAGGGAAGGCGATGGAAAGAGAAAAGATAAGGAGTAAGAGGTTAGAAATTTCGGAAGAAAGGAAAAAAGTACTATATTTAAAGAAAAAGGCCTGGAAAAAGCGAAGAAGAGAAAAGAATATATTACGAAAGCTCAATGCCACAGTATTAGCATACAGTGAAATTATTCAAGAGAATCAGGGGGAAATGATATGGATATGATAAAAATGATTGTGGCTTGGTCTGTTATTAGTATTATGTTTTGTGTAGGTTTAATTATTTATTCTCTTACGTTCAGATCATTTCCATCTTTATTTGCCAAAAAAGAGTTTTTTGGTCTCTCAGCACTAATGTTTCTAGGATCTATCTATGTTATAGCGAGTATTGTTTTATCTGCAACTTTATTACACAATATACAGGTGGCTTTAGTTATGAGCAGTTTTGTTTTAGGAGTGCTGTTGAGTTTTGGCATATTGAAGAGTAGAAGGAAGTAGGAGTTGAAAAATTCAAGGATGTGGAACTTTATGTTCTCATTATTTCGGTTGTAAGCGGCACCCAGTCAAATGTATTTTTATACAGACTGGAGTGTCGCTTTTTTATTGTATTAATCAAAGAGAAGAAGTATAATCCCATAGTTTAAGGAATTAATGTAGTTCTTTTAAAATAAAATAGTTTTGAATGAAATGAGGTGAATTTGTATGGTTGAGAAAGTAATTTTTTTCTAAGCATTGCCATAGTAATTCTTCGGAGTGTCTACATTTGGAATCTTGTGAAATGTAAGAAAAGAAGGGTGAAATAAATGAATTTTGGAGGGTATCTTTGAAAGGAGGAGGAAAAGTTTTCTAATGCTACTTTGAAGAAAGATAAAATTTAGATGAAAGGAAGTGATTGTAATGGATAAGCTTTGGAAGAAGGTGTTAGGCATTGGTATAGTTGGTGTTTTGGCAGGCTCATTTTTAGTTCTTTCTTTGCCAATGCTGGGTTTGGTGAGAGCATCGAGGAGATTAAGGATTCTTACAACTCAAGGCTGGGGGTGGGGGCTTATTGACGCTAGCCATTATTACGAATTAAAAAAGCTTCTGACTCGAAGATTGAATGAAGAGAAATTATCTCGAGAAGAACTGAAACGTATGGAAAATCTTTATCAGCAATTTTCAGAGAGAAACAATGCATAAAGGAGGAGATTTTTATGAATGAGATTTGGGGTATTATCATATGGAGCATAGTGATTTTGATTTGTGTGACAATCTTCGTCTTATTATTACGCTATTCGTATATATTGGATAGAAGAGATGCAATGTTTAGGGTGAAATATGTAGAATCTCTAAAACACTCGTTTTTGCGTATTGAACTGAAAGAGCTTAAAGAAAGAGCGCTAAGAGGAGAAAAGCTTTCCCAAAAAGACTTAATGAGAATGAAGGAGCTATCAGATCTAATTTCGATGTTGGGGGATGATACACAGGATTCAGTTAAGTTTAGAGTTGTTATAACACCGAAAAGGAAGGGGGATATTGATGAATAACGTGGAAAAATCTTCTTGGGACAATCTTGCGGATTTAATGATAAATAAAGGTATTATAAATGCGTATAATTCTGAACACTTAGTAAGTTGGGGACAAGTCTACAAGGATCCTCTTTTTCTTTGGAATTTATCTGATTTTATTGCAGATCTTGTTGAGACTTTCAAGTTCAAGCCAAACTTTTTTACAAACGTATCTGATAAAAATTCTGCTTTTGAGGGACAGTTTGAGGAACAACTTGTTTTGTGGTTAAATTACAGATTTGGGGGTACAGAGAATACAAGAAGAGCAATCATTTTAGAGGCATACACAAGAACAGATGTGGGATTGAAAAACAAAATATCCAAATTGAAAAAGCAAGGAGTTTTCCCAATAGCGGCATTGAGTATTGTTAGATTAGGATATCCTTCCAAAGATTTTGGTATACCATATGTATTTATTGGAACAATTCAGGACTATATTCATTTAAAAAAAACGAAACACATTGTTTAATATGTGG
>CAZELS010000053.1:0-6516 GCA_964513165.1 uncultured Candidatus Saccharibacteria bacterium | reverse complement strand
GTTTAGGCAGTTAGAGCTTTTCTAATCTTACCCCAATCTGCTTTTAATTGTTTTCCAAGACTTTTTGCAGCTTCAGAGTTTAGTACTTCTTTGCTTTTGTACTCATCTACGATTTCATCGACCAATTGAGCATATTTCTTCTCATCGATCTTTTTACCGAGTGCTTTTAATGATTTAACCTTTCTTTGTAAAGATTTTTCTGCTTTTTGATAGGTATCCAAAGCTTTTTCTTTCACTTCGCCTGCAAACTTCTTAATATCCTCCCTTGTTTCTTTGCCAGATTTTGGTGCTAAGAGTATTCCAGCTACAGCTCCAGCAACTACTCCTGTAGCCAAGCCTTTTAAAAATGAATTTAATTCTTTTGACATAATGATGTTTTTACAATTAAAATATGACTTAATGTTATATGATTTAATTGTGTATTGCAAATGAGACCAGGTGTCCTATAGTATTGAATATTTCATTGAAATATTGTATAATTAAGAGTTCTTTAAAATATGGGAAAATCGTAGAAGTCATCATAATAATACAATAGTGAAGGAGTGAAGGTATGAACGTTGAAAAGAGAGAAAGAAATGCAGAAAGATCTTTAGTAGGAAAAATTGGCTTTGGAGTATTTCTTTTTGTTGCTGGAATTGGTACCTTTTTTGGTACATCAAGGATTCTTCAGGTCATTGGGGAAGTTATCGAAATGGATTTTGAATTGCGATTTATTATCGTCATAATTTCGTATATTGGATATTTCGCACTTTTCTTTTTATTGAGGCTATTTTATAGATGGATTGAAGGAAATAAATAATTACGATTTTTTCATTTAGAGGCGGAGATATAAGTTACATTGTTGTGCTTTTTAAGCCAACCCTATATATCTCTCGCCTCTTTTTTTTTGCTTTTTTTACAAATTCAACTTTTTAATAATCAACCAAGCTATAACAACCATTACAATTGGTCCAATAAACATTGCTAATGTAACCCATATCGATCTTCTTGGAATCTCGATATTTTGTATATCTCCTACTTCATCTTCATCCTCTTCGACCTCTTTTGTATCCTCAGCCTTTTCTGTCTCTTCAATTTCTTGTTCTGAAGAAATACCCGCTAAATTGAAAAGCACATTAATATTGTTGTTACTACCAACGCTACACTTACCATTGTAATAAAGTGTAGGATATCCAGCTTGATTTGTTCCTAAACCACAAAGTTCTAGGTGTTCATAGAATTTGTCTCTTACACCCTCCTGTGAAGCCTCAAGTAGCTCCATATTCAAACTCTCTTCAAGATTGTATGTATCAATAACTTCGAGTACATCATGACAGTAAGGGCAAGTATTACTGTAAAAGAAAATGATTTCGTTTTCTTGAGCAGAAACTGTCTTGAAAGTAATGAGTAAGAGAAAACTAAAGAAGATTCCAAAAAAAACTTTTTTCATATATTTATTCCTGCTATGATTAGATACGGTATAGTATATTAAAAATATTTCGTTTTGGGAAATGCATATGAACAAACCTAGCATTGATTTGGAAAAGGATCTCTGGATTCAAGGATACAAAAGAGTCTGTGGTATTGATGAAGTTGGTAGAGGTCCTCTAGCTGGTCCTGTTGTTGCTGGAGCTGTTGTGATTGGTAGTGATGACCACTTTCTTGATGGTGTTAGAGACAGTAAGAGTATGACTGAAAAAAGGCGAGAGTATTTTTTTGATGAGATTAAAAAAAATTGTTTAGGATGGGGCATTGGTATTGTTGAGAGTATTGAGTTGGATGAACTTGGAATTTCAAAAGCTATTCAAAAAGCTATGGTTTTAGCAGTAGGTGATTTAGAAAAAAGGATGAAAGAAAAAGTTGATTTTTTGATTGTAGATGGTAATGTTATGAAAATTGGTGGATATCCTATGAAAAAGATCATTCTAGGGGACAATTTTCACTATTCCATTTCTGCAGCATCAGTTATTGCAAAAGTTGCAAGAGACAGAATGATGAGGGAATATGCCAAAACATACCCAAATTATGGTTTTGAAAAACATGTAGGCTATGGTACCAAGGTACATATGGATGCATTGAAGAAATATGGACCATGTGAAATTCATAGGAAATGTTTTAAACCAATTGCGAAATTCTTTGTTTAAATGCTTTGATTTCTGTATTATGTTTAGTATAATGCGAATGTTGTGTTTTTAATGGGTCGCTAGCTCATCTGGTTAGAGCAACTGCCTTTTAAGCAGTAGGTGCAGGGTTCGAGTCCCTGGCGACTCACTTTTAAATAATCTTTTTTATCTTTTCACATGGTCGAAGAATACAATCCTGAATCTTCTAATGAATTGGAAGAAGACGGGTCTGTACCGAAGGGACGCCCTTCTATTGAAGCTTACAGAGAATATTTGGAGGAGAAGGGACTAAATCCTGATCGATGGTATCAAGACTTCGAGTATCTTGAAAAAGAAAAAATAAATACTGATTCATTGGAACAAGATTTTGATTTTCTTGAAACAGAAGAACCAACTGCTTAACAGAATCAATCTTTACTTTGTCCTATACGGGCCTTAATGTTCCCGCAAACACCTGCCACGCAAGTGCAGACTTAGCAAGCAAGCTTAGTAATATATACATCTTTTCTCCAAAAGTGTAATCTGACCATCTTCCCCATTTTTTGTATTGTAAAAACATGTTCAATGCAAATGTGTTGAAAAAGAGGAATATGGAGAAGAATATGTAGTATACAAAAGTTGGAGCTTTGTATTCACCCTCTCCAGAACCAAAAAGGAACAGTGCAATAACTAACCAAGGTACAATACCAGCAAAACATCCGAAAATATATGAAATCCAGTTAGTTTTCTTTGTAGTTTGGTTATGTATTTCCATAATTAGACCACAAAAAATCATCATTGCATTTATTGAAAATACTAGGATCAATGTACTCAAATCATATACTCCCACTAACATCGAAATTAGTACAATCATGAGTGATGAACTCACAGAATATTCTATCCACCTAGCATAATTAATTCCCTTCTTAATATTTTTCTCATACCATGGATATATTCTTGGCATTGTTAGAAGAAGATGTGCTAAAGCAGAAAGAAAAAGAAATGTTGCAATTGCAGGTCCTAGAGGAATTTCAGCAATTTGTTCCAATCTAGGAGCTAACTGCATTACCTCTGGATCAAATTCCAGATAGCTTGTTGTAATTGGTAATTTGAAATCACTACTCAAAAACAACAACAAAAAACCCTGTAATGTATGCAAGATTCCCATAACAAGGTTGTATATGCGTAAGTTTTTCATTTTTTAAATAAAAAAATTAAATAAAATATATTTAATTAACAATATGCTTTTTCAAAAGCTTTCGCAATATCTAAAAGAAGCTGTTCCTCAAAATGCCTTGTAAACATTTGTAGACCAGTAGGTAATTCTTTTGAAATACCGTTTGGAATTGAGATTCCGGGAAGTCCAGAAAGTGAACTTGCTTCAACAAGCACATCTGCCAATTCACCAAAAATTGGATGGTTGACTTCTCCATCTCCTAACGCTGTAGAAGGACTTGAAGGTGCAATTATTAAATCAACGCTTTTTAAAACATTTAACAAATCTTCTTTCAAAATCTCTCTAATATTTTCAGCATTTTTGTAATATTTGTCAGCATAACCAGCAGAAAGTGCGAATGTACCAGTCATAATTCTACGTTTTGTTTCTTTTCCAAAACCTTTTCCACGAACACTTTCAATATATTTTGCAAAAGAATCTCTCATATCACTCGAAATACCATATCTAGTTCCATCATATCTTGAAAGATTTGATGAAACTTCACTCCTACAAACTAAAGTATATACAGCAATGGAGTATTTTGGATCTAAAAGATCAACTCCTACAATTTGTGCTCCTAGCTTTTTTAATAGATTTACAGATTCTTCAAAATTTTTCTTAACGCCATTCTCTAATTCAATATCAATATATTCCTTCGGAATTCCTATCTTAACTTCACCTATTCTTGCAGGGTTTAGATTTGTATAGTAATCAGGTACATCCTTTTTTGAAGAAGTGAAATCTTTTGGATCATACCCAGCAATTGTTGAGAGTAAATAGGCTGCATCATCGACATTCTTCGTTAAAGGTCCTGGTGAATCCAAAGAGGAACCCATTGCTAAAACGCCATATCTTGAAACTCTTCCATATGTTGGCTTCATGCCAACAACACCACACCATGCAGCTGGTTGACGTATTGATCCTGCCGTTTCTGTACCCAAAGCCGCAGCACAAATATCTGCTTTCACAGCTGCTGCAGAGCCTCCACTGGAGCCTCCAGGTAGTTTCGTTACTTCACAGGGATTTCTTGTAGGTCCATATGCTGAAGTTATGGTTGATGAACCATGGCAAAATTGGTCAAGGTTCGCTTTGCCTAGATTAATGCCTCCATTTTCAAAAATCTTTTTTGTCACTGTAGACTCTAACTTAGGTACGTAGTTATCAAGAATTCTTGAAGCACATGTTGTTCTAAAGTTTTTTGTTGAGAAAACATCTTTTATTGCTAGGGGAATGCCACCTAGTCTTTTTTCATGTAAAAGATTTGGATTTCTATCAAAATTTTCTGCATCTTTTAAACAATCTTCATTTATTGTTATGAATGCATTTAATTCTTTTTTGTCATCTATCTTTTTTAAATAGTACTGTGTGATTTCTTTAACAGAAAATTCTTTTTTGATCAGTGCTTCTCTTAAATATACAATTCCTAGATTTTCCAAAATCGTGTTTTAAAAAGTAATGTTAGTAGATGATAGTAGAAAATGTTTTAAAAAGGAAGAGGGAATCTAGTTAAAATCCATAGTAAAGTTATTACACTTCCTCCAAGAGCTATACCAGCAATAGTTTGAGCTAATGTGTGATGTTTTAGAGTTATACGGCTCCATACTGCTAAAGGGAAAAGAGGAAGAAGGACTATGACAAGAATGGGCATCCTTATGAATATGTACAGTGAAGCAATGGTAAATGACAAATACGTTAAATGTCCACTGATTTTCCACCATGTTGATATGATTGCAAATATGAAAGTTATTACGGTAAGTGAAAATGTAAACATTTTTATTTCAATCGATACGCTAGCAAGAGAAATGAGGAAAAGAAGTAGAAATATTAATCCTATGATTGTAATGAAAAGAGGCCTTTTTTCTCTGTCTGATATGTCCCAGTCGTTAATGAGTTTTAGTTTTTTAAAAACTTTGTATTGAATGATTGGTGTAACAACACCTATGAGAAAAAGTATTGAAATATGCAAAGGTTCTATTCTGAAAAGTCCCTTTTGCAAGGCAATTACAAAAAAGGGTATCATGGTAATTAGAAAAGGGTTCAAAATTTTTGATACTATTCTTGCAACTTTTTTTTGCATATTATTGATGAAATAATGTATAACTAGATTATACATCTAATTGATGTAGAAAGCACGTTTGTTTAGTTTATTTGGTATGTATAGTGTATAATGGACGCTATGAAAAACAAGAAGAAAATTATTAAAATTGCACTTCAAGTTATCATTTATTCCCTTGTTGCTTATTATATATTTTCAAAATTAGCAGGTAATTGGGAAGTCTTTGACAAGATGGAGAGTTTTTCATTTCCTCTTTTGCTTCTTTCAATATTCATTTTTTCTCTACATGCAATTTGGAATGCCTTTGTTTGGCACTATATGATTAACAGTAAGAGGTACAATCTTTCCCTTATGGGACAAGTAGATGTATATCTTCGTTCATATTTACTTAGATATATTCCGGGGAATGTTGTAGGAATACTTTCAAGAGCAATATTTAACAAAGTTTACGGAGTTCCAATACTCAAAAGTCTTTTTGCTTGGTGTTATGAAAATCTACTGTACTTAGTGATTGGAGCAGTGCTAGGATCTTTCATAGTTATTAGAGCTGGTGAAGGTTGGCCTATCTTCAATTCTATACCTGCAGTCCCATTCTTTATCATCGTCATATTAACCGGAACTTTCATAGTTTTAAGAATTGATTGGTTTGAAAAAATCTTTAGAAAATTCATAATACCAAGGCTACCAGAGCGTATAAGGAAGGAAACAGATTTACTAAATCTGCCTTTGATGAAGAGAATAAATCTTTTTATGGGATTCGGTGTTTCTTGGGTAATATACAGTGTTAGTTTTATTGTACTTGTTTGGGCCATAGATCCATCAATTTTGCATACAAATATTTTAGAGCTTGTTTCCATTAATGCATTGTCATGGGTTTTGGGATATTTGTCTTTTGTTACTCCAAGTGGTAGTGGTGTTAGAGAATGGGCGATGATTTTTTCTATGGAAAATTTCATGGGTATTAATGTTGAAACTGCATTGATAATTACATTGCTTGCAAGAATAGTCTTCATATTCGGAGAATTGTTTGGATTCGGAATGTTTTTTAGTTTTAAATATTTACACAAGTATGTCACAAAACAAAATGAAATATGATTTGTCCGTAGTGATTCCAGAATATGAGGAAGGGGAGGGTATAAAGGATTTTCTTTTGGAATTAATTG
>CAZELS010000052.1:0-2283 GCA_964513165.1 uncultured Candidatus Saccharibacteria bacterium | reverse complement strand
TAAAAAACGAAGGTTTGAAGCCAATAATTGGCAGTGAGATATATGTTGCACCAAGAAGTTTAGAAGAAAAAGAGCATGGTATAGATAATAAATACTTTCACGCTGTACTTTTAGCACAAAATTTAGAAGGATACAAAAACCTTCTTAAGATAGTTTCCAAAGGACATATTGATGGCTTTTACTACAAACCTCGTGTAGATTACGAATTTCTGCAAAAACATCACAAGGGTTTAATCATGCTTTCGGGATGCCTTGGCGGAATTGTTGCGAAGCCTATTGTAGATGGAAACACGAAATTAGCACAAGAAAATTTAGACAAATATTCAAAACTTTTTAAGAATAGGTTTTACATAGAGATTCAGAGGAATGGTATGGAAGAGCAGGAAAAGGTAAATGAGGATTTAATAAAGATGGCGGAAGAAAATAAATTACCTTTAGTTGCGACCTGTGATTCTCACTACCTAAGTAAAGAAGACTCGAAAATTCAGGAAGTCCTTTGGTGTATTAGAGATGGTAAAACCTTAGATGACCCAACCAGAGACAAACTTGAAACTGACGAATTTTATGTCAAAACTCCAGAAGAAATGGAAAAACTTTTCCACGATATACCTGAGGCTATAGAAAATACCTCTAAGATAGCAGATATGATTGAGGACTATTCGATAAGTTTTGATAGAGTAGAACCTGAATATTTAGACTTGCCTAAAGGTAAAAGTCCTTTTGAATACTTAAAAGAACTAACGTATGAGGGGAGCAAAGAAAAATATGGAAAAATGACTAAAGAACTGAAAGAAAGAATTGATTATGAATTAAAAGTAATAGATGATAAAGGATATAACCATTATTTCCTTGTTATGATGGACTTTGTTCATTTTTGCAGAGACAACGACATTATCGTCGGCATGAGAGGTTCTGGATGTGGCTCTGTGGTAGCATATTGTGTCGGTATTACCCATATTGAACCAATAGGATGGGAACTTTACTTCGAAAGATTTTTGAATCCTGAAAGAGAATCTCCTCCAGATTTTGACATAGATATCGCGGATAAAAGAAGAGATGAAGTTGTTCAATACGCCATAGAAAAATATGGTCTTGAAAATGTCAAACAAATAGCAACATTTAGTAAATTACAGACAAGGCAAGCAATTAGAGATGTTTCGAGAGTTTTGGGAATTGATTTACAAATAGCAGATCAACTTTCAAAAATGGTCGAAATAGTTTTTGGTAAAGCCCAAGGAATCGACTATATGCTCCAAAATAATCCTGAATTTAAAGATTTGGCACATTCATCTTCCGAATTAATTGAAATGGTTGAAATTGTAAGAAAAGTTGCAGGTATGTGTAGAGGTATTTCTACACACGCATGTGGAATAATTATAACTCCAACCCCTGTTGTGGATTATGTACCAATTCAAAAAGATGCTCATGGAGAAGGCATTGGCATGAGCCAGTACGAAATGACTGATTTGGAAAC
Organism: uncultured Candidatus Saccharibacteria bacterium; assembly: GCA_964513165.1. Lineage (GTDB taxonomy): Bacteria > Patescibacteriota > Dojkabacteria > SC72 > T1SED10-24 > CAZELS01. The sequence goes on along the minus strand of CAZELS010000052.1, from coordinate 809 downwards.
TTTGGGACTTATGAAATTTGATTTTCTCGGACTAAGAAATCTCAACGTAATTGGTCGAACAGTTGAAAAAATTAGGCAAAACAGAAAAAAAGAAATAAATCTTTTAGAAATTGACAATCACGATGAAAAAGCTTTTGAATTATTGAGAAAAGGACAAACTATTGGAGTTTTTCAATTAGAAAGTGAAGGAATGAGAAAAACAATTAAAATGACTAAACCAGACTCCCTAGAAGACATCAGTTACATTCTAGCGGCATATCGACCTGGTCCAATGCAATTCATCCCCGAATACGCTGCCGTAAAGTCCGGAGAAAAGCAACCTGAATATCTTTTCCCAGCTTTGAAACCAATACTTGAAGTTACAAATGGAGTTATCACATATCAAGAGCAAGTTATCAGAATTGCTGTAGATATAGCTGGATACACAATGGGTAGTGCAGATATATTAAGAAGAGCTATGGGAAAGAAAAAAATGGACATCATGAATGCTGAGAAGCCCGTTTTCATTGAAGGTGCAACGAAAAAAGGCTTTGATGAAGACTCCGTGGAAAAAATCTGGGAAAAACTTTTACAATTTGCAAACTATGGATTCAACAAAGCTCACAGTGCATCTTACGCGCTTGTATCATACTGGACAGCGTATCTCAAAGCCAATTATCCACTAGAATTCATGGCTTCACTTTTAGAGGGAGATTTGGATAATTTTGATCGAGTAGTTGTTGATTTAGAAGAGTGCAAACAATTAGGTATTGAAGTTTTACCTCCAGATATTAATCGTAGCAATTTAGATTTTACAATTGAAGAGGATA
>CAZELS010000051.1:0-5203 GCA_964513165.1 uncultured Candidatus Saccharibacteria bacterium | reverse complement strand
CCCAACTGTATCGAACTTGAGTCAAACCACTACCACCAGTATCTGTTGCAGATACTAAAGCTGATCGTTCGCTCTGGAACCAACTCTCTGAAGAATTGTTTGCAGAAAGAGCTGGTGCAGTATTGTCGTATGTAAAATTCTTTAAATCAGAAAGGCCCTCATTTTCCAAACTATCTGTTATTCTGAACTTTATACTAAAACTTGTTTCTGGATCATAGTCATCGTAGTAACAATATTCATCAAGATATGTTACCCCAACACCAGTCCATTCTCCTTCATCTATACTAACTTCACAACTATTTGAATTAAATATCGGATTTCCGGTATAGGTTAATTCTGACCGAATACTTACCATACCTTCAAAAAAGGAGTTGTCGTAACTTGTACCCTCATATATTGTTGGAATACCCAATCCTAATTCTATTTCAATAACATTGTAAACTCCATTCCAAGTTCCTACATTTCCAGCATTATCTCGAGCACAAAGATACAACGTAGTTCCACCCTCAGGCACATCTAATGTCGCTCCATTACCTGGTATTGTCCCTCCAGTAGTACAATCTAAGTTCATATCATCTGTTCCCCAGCTATATCTAACTTCCAACAAACCACTCCCGCCAGTATCTGTAGCCGTTATTGTTGCTGTCCTTGGTGGATCAAACCATTCAACACTGGAATTACTTGCTGAAACTACTGGGTCCGTCTTGTCTATACCATATCTACCACTACAAGAAACTGGACTCTTTTCCCCAAGAACATCCACATATCTGTAACACAAATTCCAGTAGCCTTCATCTGGTTGAACAACATTAATTAAACCACCCTCTTCGAGTATGTTTGGAGAACAGCTAGTCTCTGTAGTCCAACAATACTCTATACCCTCAACACCATCCCCATCTGCAGTAATATCAACATCTGCGTCAATACTATCCCAATCTTGACTAGCTGGCATTGCAGAGATACTTGATTCTGTAACAAAACTTTCCTGATTACCATAGCCAATACCCTCACTGTTTTGTCCATATGCTCGAACGTAGTAGAGACTTCCTTCATCTAAACCTGTTAAATTACTTACAAAACTACCCACTCCTGGATTTAAATCCACCTCCGTAGAATCTTCAACCGTTGGATTAATCGTCTTAGCATATGCAACACCTCGTGCAATGATACTTGCTCCTCCATCATTCAAAATGATACCTCCAGTAGTTGCAGTGCTAACTCCAATATCAGTCACTTCTGATGTCTGCACGGCTGGAAGACCTAAAGATCTTTGAATACTCACCGAGACGTTTTGATTTCCACCCCCAACTGAAGTTACAGGTATTGTTGCTGTATGCGTCCCTGAAGACAAATATGTACGATCTACACTAACTGCAATTGTATCTGTTCCAGTTCTTGTAGAACCAGCAACAGGACTAATATCGGTTATCCAATCATCACCACTGTTGTAAGTAGGAGCAGAGATTGCCCACTCCAACGTACCTGTACCTGAATTAGTTATTTCAAAAGTTTTTACCAAATCAAATGCTCCAAAATCTAGTGACGTTGGGTCAACATCAAGACTTAATGGCATATATCCTCCTACATATCCTCCACAAACATAGGTTAAAACCTCTTGATAGCTACCTACTTCTGCTGATACGCTAGCTCTAACACCAAATGTAATCCTTGCCTCTGCCTCCGTTGTCTGTTCTGATGTTTTGTACAAAAGCATTTTTGCCTGATGATATCCCCTCTTTATCGACCCAAACACACCAGGAGTTAAATCTTGAAAATCTTCAGGCACAGAAGATCCATCAGGAGGAGAGACTACAAGCCCAAATCCTTCGCCTGTTAACAAATTTACTGTATTACCTAAAGATTTAATCAAATATCCTGAACCTACATTGTAAAGACCAGCATCAGCACCATCTCCTGTACCATATACTGTCCAATAGTAGCCTCTAGAACCACCTGTTGTCCTTGTTGAAATCGTATGATTAGCAGTAGTGTATGTACCTCCTTTGTACAATGCTCCTAAAGGCACATTGTTGCTTGATACGGTACAAATGACGGAATCGGCATCACTAACAACCGCACTTATCTGAACAGTATCTTTTGGCATCAGAAAAAGTGAAATTGTTCTTGATTCTACCTGAGAATCTTTTGTTAATTCCAAGGAAATTCTGTTTGTACCTAAATCAGGACCAGTAGAAAAATCTGCGTGAGGATCTATCTTCAAACCATATCCCGTACCCCCAGTTAAAGCCCCTATGCCTGTAATTTCAATATAGTCGTTGCTAACACCCTGTTTACATGTACCAACCAAAGTACCAGGTAAGCCAGCATCAACAGACCAATCTCCACTTGCAATAGAGTCGGTAGTACCCGAGACAGTAAGAGCAGTTTCGGCACTAGAACACCAATCTCCCACGTCACCTGGAAAGAATATCTTAAACGTACTACCTGAAGCAAAGCTTGTTTTTGGTTTAACAAGTACAACAGCACCAATATTTGAAGTATCAACTTCTAACCTTTCTAGGAAAAAATAGGTGTCTCCGAGACTTGCAGCCTGAGACGGTTGTAACAGAAATGGAGAATACAAAAGTACACTAGCGAAAAAAGCTAGTATTACTAATACCAAACTCCACACTTTTTTAAGCATGTACACGCGCGTATTATTTTATTGTTATAACAATAAAAGAGTACATTATTACAAGGTTTTTGTCAAAGAAAACCAATAAAGAATTGGAAAAAGAAAAGAGGAGAAAAATTGGTGGAGACGGCGGGAATTGAACCCACGTCCAAAAGCAAGGAACAAATACCGTACTACAAGCTTAAGCAATTTGTTTTGTTAAATAACTCTGAAAATTGCTAAAAAAAGCTATTTACTCGATCTATTAAGTTCGGTAGCCAAACCAATCGACGGGATTAACTACTATACCCTGATAGTGACCAATTCCAATACCTAATCAGGTATAAGTTAAAGGAATCGCTAGCTGAAAAATCAGCTAAACTTATGCATAGGCATAGTTAAGCTGTAAACCTCCTGAGAAGGAAGCTACAAAGTTCTTAACGCCATCTGCAAAAGCGTTTAGATTATTTTTTACACTTAAATTTGTGTACTTCTTTTTAAGAGCGAAGCATCTCTGCTTGCGATACTTGAACCAAAAACTTCTGTCGAAGCCTTGCGTCCCCATGGTGCTATTATATCAAAAATTTGAAATAATTGCTTGAATTTATCTCTTTGTATTCAGCGTTTTCATAAGTTTCTAACCATAACTTAGGAGGCTTACTTTTTTTCCCTTGCCATTTAAATTCAAATCCAAAAAGTTTTCCACTATTTTCTTCAACCAAATCAATCTCCTCTTTGTCATACGTCCTCCAAAAGTAGTAATTTGTATTAAATTTCCTGTAACTGTTTCTTTTCATTCTCTCAATCATTAAAAAGTTCTCCCATAGCTGTCCAACATCATTTCTGTCCTCCATCTTGTTAAAGCTAGATATCAAAGCATTACGAACACCATTATCAAAAAAATAGTATTTTGACATTTTTGATATTTCTTTTCTTAAATTTCTTGAAAAACCTGAAAGAGAGAAAAGAACGAATGATTTTTCCAAAAGATCTAAATAGTAGAGAACGGTTTTTGTATCTATCTCGAGCTGACGAGCCAATTCATTAACTGAAACCTCAGATCCAACCTGAAAAGCCAACAATTTCAAAAGTCCATAAATTTTCTCAGAACTCTTAATCCTATCAAACTCCAAAATATCTTTTATCAAATAAGAATTTGTCAAAAGTTTTAAAATTTCCTCTTTTTCCTCATCTAGCTTGGTAGTTAAAACCTCTGGATAGGAGCCATATATTAAATACTTAGAAAGATTGTTCTGAATCTCTGACGGTGCAAAGTCCATGTTTAACTCTAACTGAGAAATCGGATAGAGACTTAAAATTCGCTTGCGCCCAGTTAATGATTCCCCTGTTTTATTTGCCAAATCAAAAGACGAAGACCCCGTAACAATGTAAAAAACTTCCGGATGCCTATCTACCATTAACTTTAAAGCATTGCCAATATTTGGAACTTTCTGAGCTTCATCAATAACTATTAATTCATATTTTCCAACATGGTTATCTGTAGAATCGTATGTACATTTTGATAATTCTCTCGATATCTGAAGACTATCTCCAGTATCATAGCGATATTTCAACTTTGTTTTATCAAGAAAATCTTTAATCAATGTCGTTTTACCAACTTGTCTAGGCCCATATATAATTAAGACCTTGCCTTTTTTTACTAATTTTTCTAAATTGTAAGCTCTTTTTATCATATACACATATTATCACACTCCACAAATTCTGTCAAATTTATGGAGTTGAACTCCATAAAATACCAAGAATCTTAAGGGCTGTATCTACTTTTTTGAGCTAGCATACAAAGCAATCCCAACTGACATTGAAAGATTCAAAGAATCCACATCTTTTGATTGAGGAATATATATGCTTTTGCCATATTTTTTAAATTCTGAAGATAATCCACTACCTTCATTTCCAAAAACAAGTGAAAAAGGCTTTTTAAAAACAACTTTCTCAATATTCTCTCCCCCATCTAACATAAATGGATATATATCATGACCCTTGCTATTTTCAACATATTCTTCAAAAGAATCAAAGTATTTGAAATTAATATAGAACAATGCCCCCATAGCAGATCTAACAACTTTTGGATCAAAAATATCTGCTGCTGGTTTTACAAGAGCAAGATTTTTAAAACCAAAAGCTACCATGGTACGAACAATGGTTCCCAAATTACCCATATTACTAGGATTTACTAAAACAACATGATTTTCTTTTTCTTCTAATTCACATTCATATTTTTCAAAAAATGCTATTACATAGGTGTTTTCTTTAAAAGCAATCTTCTCTATCAACCTATAATTAACTTCAAAAGGAATTTTTTCTTCTTCTGCAAATCTCAATATTTCATCAATATGTGCTTTTATAACAAAGTAATTACTAACTAATAAAATTTTATCCTTTGCTTTTAGCTTTTTATCATGATTAAACAATCAATGCCTCACTTATTACATTTTATTATTTTTAATTTGCTTAACGTATCATTTGTAATTTTGTTGATATCTTCTAATGTATGTTTTACTAACTTACTTGTCTTATAATAATGAGTATTATATGTATCATATAATAAATCTAATTTTGCCTCATTTG
>CAZELS010000050.1:0-1686 GCA_964513165.1 uncultured Candidatus Saccharibacteria bacterium | reverse complement strand
TCTTTTACAAGTGCTTTCATACTTTTTCCATCAAGATCAATATCTATCATAGTAGAAGAGGTAACTCCCCTTAAAAGTCTTTCAGCATCTCCACTATTTATCTTGCAGTTGGTTGATTCTGTTTTAATGTTGTATATGACGCAAGGAACAAACCCCTCTTTAAGGAGTCTTTTGCTTTTTTTACCAACTTCTTTTCTTTTTTCTAGCTTTAAGTGTTCCATGATTGTAAGTTATGAGTTTAGCAGAAATTAAGTATATTAGCAACGATTATATATGAAATCTACAAAATTATCTACAAACACTTGACTTCTCCATTTCTCTCTAGTAAAATTTTAGCACTTAAACTTACCGTTTGCTAAAGTGGACATTAGTGAGAGACAAAAAAGTGTTTTAATGGCAATCATACAGGAATTTATGCAGACGGCAGGAGAAGTAGGCTCTTCACATTTAGTTGAAAAATATGACTTTGACTTTAGTCCTGCTACTGTTAGAAGTGAAATGTACAAACTAATGAAGCAAGGATTACTTGAGCAAAGTCATGCATCGTCTGGAAGATTACCAACTGATCAGGCAATTAGAATGTATGCATTAGAAAAGTTTAAGAATGAAATTATTGAAGCGATAGATTTTGTTCAGATACAACAAGGGCTCTTTAAAGTAAGATTTGACCAAGACAAGCTTGTAAAAGTTGTTTTGAACTTACTCGTAGAATATTCTAAATCTGCAAGCTTTGTTTTAATGGAGAATATGACCAGATATTACGGAGTCTCATCATTGATGCAATATGATGAATTAAGAGACGTAAAAGTAATTGAAAGAGTATTGGATATTCTTGAAGATGAAAATATTTTGAAAAAAGTCTTTTCAAAATATGATGGAAATGAAGTCTCCTTCATTATCGGTGCCGAATCCGGAATAAAGGATATGGAGAATTGTTCCATTGTATTTGTAAAAGTACCTTTTTGGGAAAATACGTATGGTCATATGGGCCTTATCGGCTCAAGAAGAATGGACTATGCTAAAGCAAGTAGACTCTTACAAGTAATTAAAGATTCATTGTTAGATTCTTTACAAGGTTGGAGATAATTTCATAGTTAAGTTCAGATTTTGTTGTATGCCTAAAAAACATTTGGAAGAAAAAATCAAAGAATTGGCTCTTACCATAGATGAGGTTGAGGATGAAAAGTTAGAAATTGAGAACAAATTGAAGAAAGCTTTAGCAGATTACATCAATTTGGAGCAAGGAATAGAGAGAAGGGTTCAAAGTAGATTAGAACAAGTAAAAGTGGATTTGGGAAGATCGATAATTGAAATAATGGATGATTTTTTCTACGCTCTGGAAGCTAGTAAAAAACTGAAATTGGATGAAAATACAAAGGCTTGGATGCAAGGAATTAGTAGTACGATAGGGAAAATGAAAAATGTCTTAGGCACTTTAAATATAGAGATGATGAAAGTGCAAAAAGGAGACCCTTTTGATTTTATTAAACATGAAGCTCTTGGTACCGTTGAGGAGAAGGGTTTGAAAGAAGATACAATACAAGAAGTTGTTCAACCAGGATATATGATGGGAGAAAACATCGTGCGTCCTGCGAGAGTAATTGTTTGTAAAAAAATTATATAAATTTTTAAATAAAATATTATGACAAAAATATTAGGAATTGACTTGGGAACTACAAATTCTGT
>CAZELS010000049.1:0-4120 GCA_964513165.1 uncultured Candidatus Saccharibacteria bacterium | reverse complement strand
ACTGATAGTTATCGGTATAGTTCTTTTTTTCATTTCCTTTATAATCCATTCTGAAGGATATTGTTCTCCAACAGGTTTTTTAAAACCATGTGTATTAATCTCAATACAAATTTTTGCTTTGCTTGCCTCATCAAGAGTTTTTAGAACTTCTTCTTTATACCATTCTTCTTTATCATTGAATAATCTTGAGTTTTTGTTATAAATCTTAATAAGGTCAAAATGTCCAATACAATCAAATTTCCTTGATTTAATCATTAATCTTAATTGTTTGTAATACTCTCTAATCAATTTTTTCATTCCAATTTTTTCAACTATTTCTACTTCTACAGATTTTTTTTCAATATTTGTAATTATTGCCAAAAAATTACTTTCTAGATTCGAAATTTCAATAGGGTCTTCAATTTTGTGAAGATTTTTAGAAATTACAAATTCAGAATCTTTGTCTGAGAGGTGAACAATGTCTCCAGGTTTCAACTTGTGTGGTATGAAGTAATTTTGCATTAAGATTTACTTTTTTCTGAAGCTCCCTAGGAAGCCTGCTACAGAAGCGAGTATCCCACCAACTCTTTTTATCGGTGTTATTATCTGCTCCTTTACTTCGCCAGCTGTATTTTCAATCATCAGTGTTGTTCTTTTTACAGCACCTATGATTTCTGTTGTTTCTTCAACAATCTTTTCAATATTTTTAATCATACCTCTGGAATCTCTTACAACTTTTTTAACTTCTGAAACTGTTTGAGAAGTTTCTTTAAAAAGCATTGCAACGTAGTAGAGTATTAAACAGAAAAAAATTGTTACAAAAGCTATAATTATCATCCAAAATACTGGTGGAATTGTATCCATAAATTGTTTCAAATAAGAATTTAAATATCATCTAAATGATAGTATACTTTTTTTAACAAGAAAAGTGTAATTAGGTATTTAAATCGTGTATACTTTAAGTATGTATATTAGTGCTAGGCAAAGAAGAAAAATTTTAGTTTCCATTATCCTAATAGTTGTATTAGCCATAGCACTTTCAGTTCTCATTTTTTCCTTGCTTCGTCCTAAGAGTGAATTGGAGGATGTCTCTTTCATTCCAGAAAATATTGTATTGAGTAATGTAGGTGAAAATTCCGTCACTGTTACTTGGACGACAGGGATGAAAAGTAGTGGTATGCTAACTCTCTTTGAAGACAACAGAAAAGTTGGGGATTTTGATGATGTAAAAGGCTCCGACACATATTTTACTCACAATGTTAGAATTGATGGTTTGAAACCTGGGACTCAATATGAATTTGAAATTTTTTCAGAGGGTGAGAAATTTTTGAGAAATGATGGTAACAGATTTGTGTTTTCTACAGCTGAAGTTTCTGCTGAATTACCAAATCCAAAAATTGTAAATGGTGAGATACAGATTTCTAGAGAAAATGACGTGTTACTTTTTGTTGTTCTTGATGATGGAAGTGATGTGTATCCACTTTCTGCAAATATTTCAACAGATGGAAAATGGTCTTTAGATCTTGCGAACTTTGAAATTTTTGATAATGTAAATGTAAGAGCTGACAGTGCTTTGAAAATTTTAATTTACAGTAAGAATGGATCTAGTATTGTTGAAGGGAATCGAAATGTTCTTTTTGATGATGATGGTAATTACCAAGATGGAGTTTTAAGTTTGGGAAGTACACGTATAGATATATTTGCGGAGATACCTAATATTGCAATGTTGGAAAATGTATTTCAGAGTATAGAAGAGGTAGAGATTACTCCTGAGATTGTTGAGATGGAAGAGGATGTATTGGGTGCGGAGGAAGAAGATGGCGTTGTTGTTTGGGAAACTCTTGACAAGAATGAGAGATTAACAGATTATGGAATTTATTAGCATAGAAAACATTTTATGAAGCTTGGAAGACATTCAGACAAAAAAAAAGCCTTTTTGTTACTTTTGGGTTTAATATCCTATTGTTTTTTAATGATTTTGGTTTTTAATTTTGGTGATGTTTCAGGAAGTGTTAAAGAAAAAGAGATTCTTTTAGAGGGAAATCTTAATGAGATTGAGTACAGGAGGGTGGAGGAAGTGGAAGAAATAGAACTGGAAGTTGCTAATAGTTCTGTAGCTTTGAACTCTAGTGAAAATAATTCTGCTGGAAATGTTTTAAACGCAACAATACCTGGATGTGAAGGTATTGAAAGCACTATTGCTAGCCCGCAATTTTTCTGTAGTCCAACAGTAGTAGGTACAGTTGAAATCCCTCGTGCAGGTGAAAATGTAGAAAGTAAAACAGATGAAAATGGAACAATAACAGTTAGTAAAAATGCTGAAATTACGGTAGTGGAGGTTACTGCTCCTGCAATACTTTTTTCGGGCTCGATAGCTCCTTTTGATAATGTTGTAAAGATAAATAATCCTGGAGGCCGAATAGCATTTCGCAATGCTGCGGAAATAATTAATCCAGAGTATGATTATTTAGCAAATATGCCTCCTGGATTTTCCAGCGAAATTTTTGAAGAGACAAAAGGAACGGATAAAGATCCTTTCTTGATGCATTTCTCTGTGGCTGAAATAGAAGAAGAACCTGGTAAAGCGGGTTTTGATTCGGAAGAACATTCTTTGTGTCCTGAAGTAGTGAATAGTGGAGAATTTAATGTGAAAAAATCTAATGTTGTAGCTGATGATTTAACACGTAGCATAACTCCACCAGGATTGATGGAATTAGGTAATCGTGAGGAAACGGGTTTTTGTACAGATTTCAACCAAACAGACAGTATAGAATTAGGTATGGAAGAGGTGGAGGTTATGTGTACTGAAAGTACTTGGCAAAAATTTTGGAGAAATTTTGTTGCATCATTTAAAGTTGATTCCGAAAATGATACTGCAGAAGAAGGATATGAAATTCAAGGAATTAAGATGGATGCACCTTTAGGTTCTGCCGAATCTTGTAACGAAGAGGATTGTACGATAAGGTATCTTGAAGCTGGGCGATTGAAATCAAGCCCACCGACAATATCAGCAAGTCTTTATCCTGCTAGTGTATCTGAAAATCTTGAGGAGTATGGAACAAAAGACTACATAGTCAGTGATTTCAAGCTTCTTACTACACCATGTAAGATCCGTGTTGATAGCGAAATAAAGGATACCAAATGCTTTTGGGATCTTAGCGCTTGGCAACATCTTTTTAAATTAGAAGAGATATTTACTTATCCGGGTTTTGAAAATAAATATCCAGAAGAGTTGTACTGGCAAGCAGTAGAAATGGAGTTAAAAGGTCGAGGAGTAGCTTTAGATTTTGAAGCAGTATTAGCTTGGATGAATCATCCAAATAATTATGAAAGTATAATTTTTAGAAGTTTGGATTTAGAACTTATTAATGCAGAAATGGGCAATATTGCGCAATTAATAGCTAAAGCAAAAGCCGAGGATCCAAATTTTCAAGCTAAAGTTGATCAGCTTAGAGCATTTCTAGCAAAATATCCTAACTCTCCATTTGCTAGCTTTAGTGCTCAATACGATATCAATGAATTTATTGTTGCAGTAAGTAATAATTTTAAAATGGATTATAATGGCAAGAATATTCAATTAGATTACCGTTTAATTTATGCTATTGCTCTGCATGAATCTAGCTTAGGTACTAAAGGTTTTGTGAATGCCGATGGAGGTACCTACAATGCTTGGGGTTGGGGTGTGTATGGTGATGGAAGTGGCTACAGATTTGACAATTGGTATCAGGGAATTTGGGCAGTTTCTCAAGGTTTATTTAATGGTTATTACAATAGACGTGATGTTTCAAATGAAGGAACAGCTACAGATGCTCAATTGATTCATAATATAGGAGCAGCTTATGCTGCTGATTCGAAGTGGGCAGATGGTGTTATTAAAGCTATAAACAGCGTGGGTTCAAAAATTGGTAATTAAGAAAATTATTTAATCTTTTTAAAATTTAAATTATGTCTGTAACAAAAAGAGTCTTTTTATTGTATAAAAGTACAAAAAATTTTTTCCAAAAAAACAGGTTAATTAAATATTCTTTTCTTCTTGCAATAGGTTTCTTTTTAGTTTTGGGAATAGGATTGAATGCGTATGTTCAAGCAGAAGAGATTGTAGGTTACGATGTTACACAACTTTACCAAGAAATGGATGCGC
>CAZELS010000048.1:0-1770 GCA_964513165.1 uncultured Candidatus Saccharibacteria bacterium | reverse complement strand
CTTTAGAAAAGAAAGGTAGTATTGCTTATTTAAACAAGATTATTCAGCAATATACATTAGGTGAAGATTTAAATTTGAGTCTTTGGAATAAAGTTTCTGGTGCTATTGGTCGGGATCCGGGTAATCGTCGCAGAATGATTTTGCAAATAGGTATGGACAAGGCTCGTTATGCGGAATCATATATTTTACCTTTTGATGACAAAAAGGCTTTTGTGTTGATAAAAACGGGCCGTATGCACCAAATCAGAGCAACGTTCAAAAGTTTAGGTCTTGTTTTGCATGGTGATACGTTATATGGTTTTAAAGGAGGTAAAAATGAAAAAATTGGTTTGCGCTCAATAGTTTTAGGGTTCAAAGATTTGGATGGTAAAGTTAAAATATTCAATATTTTTAAAAAACAGAATGTTTAGAAGAAGGAAGCAATACAAATCAAAAGATAGTAGGGGAGGAAGTAAGAAAAAAACTTTTTTGAAAGTTTTGCGAATATTTTTACTCTTTTCTGTTAGTTTGACAGTAATCTATTGGGTTTTTAATGCATACAGAACGATTAGTGAAGTAAAAATAGTTGATGTTGTTGCAGAATCAACTGAAGTTGTTCACCTTGTAGAATTGAACAAAGTAAAACGAACCTTGATTGTGTATCAAGATGAAGAGGATGCAAATCTCTTTATCCTCGCCGTCATATACAATACTGATACCTCAGAGGCTTTAATGTACTACTTCCCAAGAACTTTGTATATTGAAGATCACTTTGGAGGTCAATATTTTTCTGTTAACAATCTTACTTATGCAGGATATAGCTATATGTACAAAGACAAGCATGCATATGTTGTACGTCAAATTCAGGAACAAATGGCAATGAAATTTGATAGTTATGTTTGGATTGGACATGATGTTGCGAAGCATTTCTTCTCGGATGATGAAAGATGGGGATACAATAAGGAAGATGTGTTTACGATATTTTCTAGATTGTCTTTTTTTAATTTAATTCCTAGGTACAGAAATGTAAATATGCTACACGAATCATTGCATTCAAATATGAATTTCTTGGATATGTATTCATATTTCCAGAGTATACGTGGTGTTATTTATTCAAAAAGTTGCAAATTCATCGATTTAGGAGAAAAAAGTATGTCTAAAAGTATTGTTCTAGGCAGTGGACAGACGGGTAGGGCATTAGATTTGCAGGCATTGGATAAATCATTAGATGACAATTACAGTATACTTCGGGGAAAAGACTTATCAAGAGAACATGCAAAGGTGGAAGTTTACAATGGTACAGACATCCCAATGTATGCTCGTATTATGGGTAGGAAGATTCAGAATTCAGGCTGTAATGTTATTAGGAATCAAAACTCATCAACTCGCTATACTCAAAATTATATATATATTCCCCAGAAGGAGCAGTATACAAATGCTTTGAAAGTGGTACAATCTATTGTTGAAGATGCTGTGATTGTTGAAGGTCGTCCAGATTTTTTAACTACAGGTGACATTATAGTTGTGTTAGGGGATGAAAAAGAGTGACCTTTTTGTTAATTTACAGTAGAATGATATATACGTTTTAGTTAAAAAGACATGTTGGTTTTAATATTAATATTGATAATTGTTTTTACAGCAGCTTTTCTTTTTGTTGTTTTTTTGACAAGGAACAAAACAGCAAAGGTGGAGTTGTATGAAAAGATTCCTCATCCTGTTTTTATGAAAATTCTAGTACCAAGGGAGAATGACAAAACCCCTTTGGCTGCGGAACAAATGTTCATAAAAACA
>CAZELS010000047.1:0-3506 GCA_964513165.1 uncultured Candidatus Saccharibacteria bacterium | reverse complement strand
ATTTTTTTCATTTTCTTTTTTATTTTGCCCTTTTCATCAAGAGCATTCTCCAAGCATTGTATTCGTAATACTTCATGATCAGGACTTACATACTGCTCTATTTGAGTTGAAAGTATTAGATATTCACCTGGTATGATATCTTGTATATTATATCCTTCTCCAGTTTTTGTAAATGTTCCTTCGTTGTAAACATATACTCCTTGTTCTAAGTTTTTGAGAATTTTTTGTTTGTACTTTTTTGTATTGCGAAGAAAAATTTGTGATGCTTCTATTGGTATTAAGGAAAGTTTGTTTTGTTCTTCAATATATCTGGAGATATTTGTTTCTGCTAAACCTTTATGGAAATATTTATTTAAAAATCGAATGTATGAAGCATTTTCTTCACAGAGGAATTCTGCAATATGGAATGCTTGAAGAGGTATGAATTCTTCGTTTAGCATTAATTTTGTATGCATCGGAATTGAAGCAGGTTGCCTAGAATTTATTTCAATTAAGTAGACGCGCTGTCTTTTAGTTATAACCAGGTCGACGCCAAAGAGTCCTTTGTATCCAGCATTGAATAGTTCTTTGTGTAATCTTTCTAAAATTTCCTTTATTTGAAAATGTGCTTTTTTAGTAATTTTTTCTGTTACTTGCCAATCATTACCTACTGTACCACCTTCTTTTGAAGTAAGTTCTTCAATGCCAGTTATTTGTTGTGATATCCCTCCGTAAACAATACCGAATCTCGTTACACAAGCATTTAGTGTATATATGTCACCTTCTACATATTCTGCTATTCTAGCGAGTCGATTTGGAAAACTTTTTCTTTCTTTTGTAAAATCTTTTTCATCATTTACAAAAACGGTACTATTTCCAGTATGTCCTCTGTTGTATTGTAGAACTATTTTTTCTCCCAATTTTCTTTTCAATTGACTGTACGTTACTTTGTTTAATGTCGTAATGATTGTTTTTGGGAAAAAAGAGACAAGAGTTTTGAGGTCGTTGTATTGCGAAATCTTCAGCTCGAATTTTTTGTTGAGTGCTGAAGTGGTGTTTAGAAGTTTGTAGCCGAGTTTCTCACAGATCTCCTCTACACGTAAAGAAACTTTGAAAACCATTATTTGTGCTTTAGTACCTTTTGGAGTGTTTTTTTTAATATATGCTTGTACTTCTTTGTTTTCTAGTAATTTACTTGAATTACGAAAAACTGGATTAGCCTTTTCTTCTTTTTGTGCGAGTGAAAAAAACTTTATATCATTCTCTTTTGCTACTTTCAACCAAGGGCTGTTGTCAGTACAAATAATGTGGAAATTTTCAATTACATTTTCTAAACCCAAAGCCCTCTCTGGATCATTACATACAAAAAATATTGCCTTTTTTAAATCAGCGTCCATGATTACGTTCTTTAATTTATCTACTACCTGTAAATATACATATTGGCTTTTTTATATCCCAGCCATTTTCTTTTGCTTTTTGTATAGCTGCTATTGTCATTGCACTTTCATTAGATGTTTTTAATTCAAGATCTTCTAATATCATCTGAGCTTCTTGAATTTGTTTGTCATTTAGAATCCATCCAGTTCCACCAGTTTCTTTAATTATTTCTTCCACATCTTTTACCCTATGCCCTATTCTATCAACTATTGAATCAGCTATGCTAGTAATACTTGGTTGGTAATCTGAATCAAATCGATGTACTAAAGTATTTACTTTTGTTGTTTGTATGAGATGAAATGGTATATTAAAGTTTTTTTCTTTGAAGCCTTCATAGATTCCTTTAGCTGTAGTACCACTGGATATTGGTATGAATATGGAGTCGAAATCTTCAAAATTTTCAGCAATTTCATATGCCATTGTTTTGAAACCTTCATATCCATATTCATCGGTTGAACCTCTTAGTAACACAAAGTTGTTTTCTTTTGCGAAAGAGAATGCTGTACTTAAGGGTTTTTGAGAAAAATGAAAGTGCAAATTTTCAAAATCGGTATCTTTACCTTTGAAAATATCTGAAGATACTTTTCCTGATATTGCTTTTACTAATCTGTTTACTTTCGAAACAGAGAGGTTGTTTGAGAGAAAAATATGTAATGTAGATGAAGAACCTTTTAGTAAATGTATCGCACTTATCGCAGCATTACCAGATGAAGACATGACGAATTCTTTACTACCTTCTTGTAAATGTGCGGATATTTCAAATGCAAGTCCTCTGTCTTTATGTGAACCTGTTGGGTTCATATCTTCTCTTTTGATATATATTGATTCTAAATTCAAGGCTTTAGCAAGTTCAGGAATGCTTTCTAAAGGAGTGTTACCTTCCTTTAGGGAAAATTGAAATTTTGAACTGACAGAAGGTTGAAGTAAATCAACATACTTCCAAATACCCTTGTTTTCCATACTTTCTTACTGAAAAGTTATTCTACGTAAAAAATCTTCACTTAAGGACATCATCTTTTCGTCATGTTCCTCACTTTCATATTGATATGTAATCATTACAAAATGAGGAAAAGATTCTGATTGAAATACACTCAGAATTGCTCTAGTGTCTTCATCTTGCAACAATGATATTGTTCCTCCTACGCCATCAATTGCTATATCGCTATTTGAAAGCATCTCGTATTCTGGAAATCCTGTTTGTGTAGCTATCTCACTTGCAAAAAGTATTGATGCATCTTCTTCTGGAATGTAAATCCAAATTCTTTCCAGGTCGTCAGCATCTATTTCCCATTCACTTGGATATCTCATCGTATATCTAAAAGTTGTGTTAACAAAGGTATCCCATTCTGCAAATGGATCTTCAATTTCCAAGACTTCTTCTTCTGAACTAATCATTTCTGTAGAATCATCAACTTCCAACCTCTTTTCATCTTGTGTCTTTAAAAAGTAAAAGGTTGCAAAAACAATTAGAACAACAATTAATATCAACGCAATTATTTTTTTTAACATGTTTTTTGGTAAATTAATTTATTTACACTGATATTTTAGCACAAATGTTCTTCAATGGAGAAAGATATTGTGATAAAATGTTGATTAGAGCATAGTATAAATTTACAGATTAAGAAATATGAAAAAAACTACTTGTCTTGAATGTGCTAATGATATTAAGTTAGACAAAGAAAATTACAGAATTGGTGATGTTGTAGAGTGTCCTTTTTGTGGTACTGAATTAGAAGTTATTGAACTAAAAGAGAATGGAGATTTAGTTTTAGATATTATTGAGGAGGAGAAATAATGGTGGGAGGAGAAGAATTTGAACAACAGAGTTTTAAGATTAGTGAAGATGGTGCTAAAGCAAGCCTTCCTAATTCTACAGATGATTTAGTTGGTGCAACCCAGCAGAGTTTACAGGTTAATGCAGATGGGGAAGTTTCTATTGGTGAAGGAGACCCAATAGAGAGCGAGGAAGATTCAAATGAGTTTAAGAAAAAGCCTGCTAGGCCAGAGAGGGGTAGATACGAAGTTGATAAGGTTCCCGAGAATTTATTCTGTTTTACAAAAGAAACCTTTGTATATGCTTATGCTAAGGG
>CAZELS010000046.1:0-1726 GCA_964513165.1 uncultured Candidatus Saccharibacteria bacterium | reverse complement strand
CTACCTAGAAAAAAAATCGTGAAAATGTTAAAATCGTTCATCTAGTAGGAGATTGTATCTAGAATACTGAGGATTACTTACTTTAATTAAACAAGATTTTAAAACGAAATATGAAACTATTTAACATTTATACATTGTTAAAATTGGCGCATTGTTCATATTCGATTCATTTCGGAGCTTCTTGTTAATATAAAAGTATTCCCTCTTTTTGTCAAAAGTATATCTTTCTACGGATATATATTATTTTTGAATTACTGAAATTATGGAAACCATACTTATACTTTTAGGAGGTTTGTTACTTGGTAGTGGTGCTGTCTTTGGATATTTTAAAGTACGTAAAGTTGATGTTGCAAAAGACAAAATGCTAGAAGATGCTAGAAAGGAAGCAGAAGCAAAAGTTAAAAAAGCTCATGAAGAAGGTCGTGAGATTCTGAAGGAATCAGAAGAATTGGCAAAGAAAATTAGAAAAGAATCTTTAGAACAGGAAGATCTTTTACTTAACAGGGAAAAGTCAATTAACAAAAGATCTAGAATGCTTGATGAAAAGGCTGAAGTTCTAGAAAAAGAAAAAGATGATGTTAAGAAATCTAAGAAGCAGCTAGAAGAGAACAGACTTAGATTGAAAACAGAATTGGAAAAAATTTCCAATTTGACTAGAGATGAAGCTAGGGAAAAATTACTTAAGGAAATTGAGGAAGATTTGGTAAGTTACAAAGCTAAGCAAATTCGAGAAGCAGAGAAAGAAATAAAAGGTATTGCTCAAGAGAAAGCGAAAGAAATATTAGTTGATACAATGCAGAGTATTGAAACAGACTATGTTTCTGAAACAACGACTTCTGTAATTAAGCTTGAGGATGAAAAAGTAAAAGGTCGAATTATTGGTAAAGATGGAAGGAATATTAGATCTTTTGAAAAAGTTACAGGAGTAGACGTTATTGTTGATGAAGCACCTAATGCTATCGGAGTCTCCTCTTTTGACCCTCTACGTAGAGAAATTGCTCGTCTTGCATTGTCAAAATTAATAAAGGATGGTCGTATTCACCCAGGCTCAATTGAAGATGAAGTTCGAAAGGCAAAGAATGAAATTGCTCAAGAAATTACGAAGAATGGTATGCTTCTTGCGGAAGAAGCAGATTGGGCCGGTATAGATCCTGGACTGCTCAAACTGATTGGTAAGATGAAGTATCGATCTAGCTATGGACAAAGTTTAATGGACCATACAATTGAATTGATTCGAATTGGCTCATCTATTGCGAACAGTTTGGGTGCTGATGTTGAACTCGTTAAAAAAGCATCTCTTTTGCATGATGTAGGTAAGGTCTTAAGTCATAAAATTGATCAACCTCACCACAATATATCTGGTCAAATAGCGAAGAAATACAATTTGCCAGAGAAATTAATTAATGCAATTGAAGCACACCATCTTGATATTGAACCTCAGTCAGTTGAAGCAGTGATTGTTCATATCGCAGATGCAATTTCAGGAGCAAGACCTGGTGCACGAAGAGACACATACGATGCATACATTAAACGTGTTGAAGCAATCGAAAGTGTTGCAAAGGAAGTTGGTGGTGAAAAACTCGATGAAGTATATGCTATTCATGCTGGTAGAGAAATTCGAGTTATTGTAAAGCCTGCAAACACATCTGATGATGAAATTACAGTTATGGCTAAAGATATCGCTGACAAAATACACGAAAGTCAAACATATCCTGGTACAATACAA
>CAZELS010000045.1:0-10266 GCA_964513165.1 uncultured Candidatus Saccharibacteria bacterium | reverse complement strand
GAAACTATGTAATGTACCAGTTTTTTTTGTGGGACCAAGTTCTTCTACTTCCGACATTACTTTCCCTCTAGCATATTTTTGTGTATATGCTTTGCCATCTTTGAATACTGTTGTTTGCATAGATTCTGAAAGAGCATTTGTACACTTAATACCTACTCCATGAAGACCCCCTGACACTTTGTATGCTCCGGATTCGAATTTTCCACCCGCATGTAAATTGGTCATCACTGTTTCCAACGTTGATTTCTTTGTAGTTGGATGTTTGTCTATTGGTATACCTCTACCATTATCTTCAACCTCTATACTCCCATTTGTTTTTAGTGTAATCCATATGTGATCACAAAATCCTGCAATTGCTTCATCTACTGAGTTGTCTAAAACCTCTGTAACAATATGGTGAAGTCCGTGTTTGTCAGTTGAACCAATATACATAGCAGGTCTTCTTCTGACTGCTTCCAGACCTTGAAGGACTTGTATCTTTGAAGAATCGTAATCTTGGTTTGTATCTTGTTGAGCTTTCATAACGACATAAAAATCCCTGCATCATTGATGATACAAAGGCAAATCTAGTTTGAGAATTTAAATCAGTACATCTTTATATATCATATTATACTCGAATAGGTCGAATTTTGGAAACTATATATCATACTACTATTTCTCCGAAAGTTTAAAGCATATATATTCTAATGCAATCTTTTTGTTAACATTTTTACTTATTCTGTATTTAGCTTGAGAGAGCATTTCTAGTGCTTCTTTTTCTTTTTTTACATCTTTTTCTTCCGCTAATTTTGCATTGTATTTGTCTCTGAAAATTTCCATTAAGTTGTCTAGAAATTCATAAGTTTTTTCTTCTTTAACAATTTTTTCTACATATTCAATTTTCTCATACACAGGTTTTTTCAAAAAAGCTTCTTCTTCAGAAAGAGTTTTTTTCTCAAGAATTTCTTCTTTTTCATTAGGATATATTCGATTACACCTTGAAAGAATTGTTGGTAAAACACCTTTCTCGTTGTTTGTTGTAAGTATGATTATTGTATTGTCGTGAGATTCTTCGAAGGTCTTTATAAGAGAATTTTGTGCTTCAACAGTCATTAGTTGTGCGTCCAAAATTATTCCAAATTGATATTTTTTACTGAAAGGTGAATAGATGAGATTCTTTTGCAACGCTTTTGTCTGCTCAATCTTTATACTTCCACTCTCTCCTGGCTCTACAATGAAAAAATTTGGATCATCTTTTGTTTTTTCTAAAGAATCCATATCTTCTTTGATATATTTCTTTACGATTTTCGCCAAATGTTTTTCTTGAATACCTCTGTTCGGATGGATAATTATGTATGTCATATCAAGTGAGAAAAAATATTACTGATATTTTAACATAAAAATACTTTGGCTTGACTCTTTAGGCAAATTTTAATACAGTAGAGTGGATATTAATTATTAAAACTGCCCAATTGGCAAAAGTAAAAAGTATTGTAGGACACCTGTTTGAAAAGGGAATTATTACTCTCCAGGATGCTAACAAAGTAAGGGTCGAGCAATCAAAAACTCGTAAAACCGAAAAAGAACTTCTTTTAGCTATGAATATGGCAACAGAAGAGCAGATTGTGAAAGCTCAATCTGAAATGTTCAATATCCCATTTGTAGATTTGACCCAAGTAATGATTCCAGATGAGTTACTTGCTGGGTTGAACGTAGATTCCTTGAGAAATTTAAACTTGGTACCCTTCCATATGGATGGTGTGCAAATCAAAGTTGCAATGCTTAATCCATTTGATATTCAAGCAATTCAATCATTGAAGGTGCATTTCAAAGGTAGTTATACATTCAATATCTATATTACTACTAGTGCCTCCCTGAACAATGTTATGGAGAGATTTATGGGCCAGGCCATTTCGACTGAAGTGTCTAGGGCTTTGGAAGATGTCGAAATCCAGATTACAGATTTGGATACGGAGGAAACTGATTCATTAGACAATGCAACTTTGTTGAATGCTCCTGTTGCTCGAATCATTAATTCTATATTGAAATATGCTATCAAGACATCATCATCAGATATTCATATTGAACCACTTGAGGATCGTGTTCGAGTGAGATACAGGGTGCATGGTGTTATGGCAGAGAAACTTTCTCTACCTCCCATGACTGCAAGTTCTCTTGTTGCAAGGATTAAAATTTTGTCGGATTTAAAAATTGATGAGAAAAGAATTCCACAAGACGGCAGAATACAAATTAAATCAGAGGGAAAAAAAGTCGATGTCCGTGTTTCAACATTGCCGACAATTTATGGTGAGAAAGCAGTGTTAAGATTACTTGATGTTTCAGAAGGTATCCCTCAACTGGAGACTTCTGGATTGAGAGGTAAAGCCTTTGATAGCTTCATGGATTCTATAAAGGTGAGTAGTGGAATTATTCTAATCACTGGACCTACGGGTAGTGGTAAAACACGTACACTGGCCGGTGCTTTATCAAAATTGAATAAGGCTTCTGTTAATATCATTACTTTGGAAAATCCTGTTGAAATTAGGATACCAGGTGTTAATCAAGTTCAAATTAGTCCGGGTGTTGGTCTTACATTTGCAAATGGTTTACGGTCTATATTGCGTCAAGACCCCGATATTATCATGGTTGGTGAAATTCGAGATGAAGAAACAGCTAAACTTTCTGTTGAAGCATCCTTAACTGGTCATTTGGTTTTGGCTACATTGCATACGAATAGTTCTGCAGCAGCAATGCCAAGGCTTTTAGAAATGGGTGTTGAATCATACCTTTTAGCTTCTAGTTTGAAATGCGTTGTTGCTCAAAGACTTCCACGAACCATTTGTCGAAATTGTATTGAGAGCTATCCAGTTACAGAACCTGTGATGCAGGATATCAATGCTGTTCTCTCCCCTATTAAGGGCTTTGATTTAATTTCCTATGCGGACAATCTTTGCAAAACTGGTCCTTCAGATGGTAGTGATTTTAAATATGCTTGTCCTATAGACAATGAGAAAGGAGAAAAGGTTATTCATTTGTACAGAGGGAAAGGTTGCCAACAATGTGAAAATACTGGTTATGCTGGGCGTACTGGTATTTTTGAAGTTTTCAAAATTACTCAGGAAGTAGAACCAATGATTTTGAACAATGCTTTAGCATCAGATATTGAGGCTGTTGGAGTTAAAAATGGAATGTTGACAATGATGCAAGATGGCTATTTGAAAGCTTTAGAAGGAATTACTACACTTGAAGAAGTATTAAGAGTTTCTAGAGATTAGTTTGAATTTTGCGATGAATTGTAGTATCTTAATTTAATTAAAAGAAAAAAATATGACTGCTCAAAATTTTACACAAGCACCAGCTCCACAGCAAAATGCTACTAGCCAAATTAGCAACTATCCATATACTATGGATTATCTTCTCAATCTTGTGATTGAAAAAGATGCTTCTGACTTGCATATCACTGTAGGCTATCCAGCAATGATTAGGATTGATGGAATTTTGCATCCAGTTGGTTCTGAAATTTTGACTTCTGAAATTGCGATTGAATTAATTAACAAAATATTGAATGAAAACAAAAAAGAGCTTTTAGATATTAATCGTGAAGTTGACTTTGCCTATTCCCATGAGAACAAAGCTCGTTTCAGGGTTAATGCTTTCTATCAAAAACAAACTATTTCTGCGGCATTAAGATTGATTCCAGACAGAATAAAAACAATAGATGAATTAAATTTACCTTCAGTTTATTACAGATTGACAAAACTGGGGCAAGGTTTAGTACTTGTTACTGGACCTACGGGTCATGGAAAAACGACTACATTAGCAGCAATGCTCCAGGAAATTAATCAAAATAGACCTGTACATATCATTACAATTGAAGACCCTATTGAATACATTTTACCTAAAGCAAAAGCTATGGTTGATCAGCGAGAAATGCATGACGATACTCATTCTTGGGAAATAGCTCTTAAGAGTGCTATGCGTCAAGACCCAGATGTTATCCTTGTTGGTGAAATGAGAGATTATGAGACTATTTCTGCAGCTGTTACTTTAGCTGAAACAGGTCACTTAGTCTTTGCGACTTTGCACACGAACAATGCAGCACAGACTGTTGATCGTATTATTGACGTTTTCCCTGAACATCAGCAAGCTCAGATTAGAGCACAGTTATCAAATATCTTAGAGGCAATTATTGCTCAAAGATTAGTTCCGTTACAGGGTGGAGGTCGTAAAGCAGCTTCAGAAATCATGTTAGCTACAAATGCTGTGAGAAATCTTGTTCGTGAAGGTAAATCACATCAACTTGATAATGTGATTATGACTGGTGGAGATATTGGTATGATTTCTTTGGAATCTTCACTTGTGAAGATGATTCGTGAGGGATTGATTACTATGGAAAAAGCCCAAGAATTTGCTGCACGTCCAGAAGAAATTGTTCGTTTACTTAAATCATAGAGTTTTTAGATGAAAAAATTTAAATATATTGCAAAAGATGCTGAGGGTAAGGAACTAAAAGGTATCATTGATGCCAAATCGGTAGACGCAGTTTCAGAGTTACTGCAGTCGAAAAATCTTGTTGTTATAAGTGTTAAAGAAGATTTGGGATTGACCATAAGCAGGTTAAATCAGATTAATGTGGGAGGTGTTCCGATAACTGACAAAGTTCTTTTTATGAGGCAATTTGCAACTATGATTTCTGCGGGTATTCCTTTGAACAAAGTCTTGGAGATTTTATCTCAGCAGATTGCTAATCCCCTATTTCAAAAAGTTATTGTTAATGTCCTAGCTTCTGTTGAAGGTGGGTCTTCTCTTTCAAAAGCTTTTAGAAAAGAAGCCAAGATTTTTGATGATGTTGTTTTAGGCCTTTTTGATGCAGCTGAAGCTACTGGTAATCTTGAAGAAGTATTACTTAGGCTTGCGGATGAATTAGAAAGTTCTAAAAAATTACAAGACAAAATTAAATCTGCATTTACTTATCCAATCATCATTGTCGTTGTTATGATTGTTGTTGTCATTATGCTTATGGTTTTGTTAGTACCTGTGATGAGTGAAATATATGGTGACTTTGATGCTGAACTTCCATTGGTTACGCTTATGTTAATGGGTATGAGTAACTTTTTACTTAACTTTTGGTGGTTACTTCTTATAATTGTTGGCATGATGGCGGTTGGTTTTAAACTCTACATTGATACACCAGGAGGAAAGAGATCTTTTCACAAATTTCTTTTGAAAGTACCAATATTTGGTAAACTTATGGAGAAAATTCAATTAACGCAATTTACACGTACGCTTTCTCTTTTGTTAAGAAGTGGTCTCTCCATTGTAGAAGCTTTAGAGATTACCTCTACAGCCTTGTCTAATGTACACTACAAACAAGCTCTTTTGGGAGCTAAGTCAGAAGTTGAAAAAGGTATGCCATTGGCTTTGCCTATATCAAGAAATGAACTTTTTCCTGTTATTGTAAGTCAAATGATTGCTGTAGGTGAAGAATCAGGAGATTTGGACAATATTTTGCAGAAAATGAGTGAATTTTACAATGATGAGGTTAACAACATTGCCGGTAATTTAGCGACATTGTTAGAACCAGTAATTTTGGTTGTTATGGGCTGTTTAATTGGCTTTATTGCTGCTGCAGTCTATATGCCTATGTTCCAACTTGCAGAAGTGATGTTTTAATTACTTGACAAAGTTTGAGATTACATATAAATTGGAAATATATAAAATTTTTAAACAAAATTAATATGAAAAAGTATGCAGGTTTTACATTAATCGAAATGTTGATAGTTATGGGTATCATAATTATTCTTATGTCTGCTGGTATTGCAGGAGGTAGGTTTGCTTTGAGAAGAGCAAATAGAATTCAGAAGCAATCTGCAGTTGATAATATGGAACAAGCTCTTTGGGGTTACTATTCGGATAACCGTAGGTTTCCAAGTACTACAGGTGAGTTAACACCTGCGACTTTGATGGGTGAATCAAATGGATATCTTCATGAGTATATGGATGCTGGGCAGTTTGATGGTGGTGCAGATGGGTCTTTTTGGTATTTCGTTAGTGGTGATTCTCAGGAATTTGTTGTTTGTGCAAGTTTTGGAGGTTGGGAGGATGAAATGGGGTTAGGTATTTACTGTAGTGGAAACGGAATTGATATAATTACTGCTCCTGTAGACTTTGGTTTAAATGAAGCCCCTCCTGGAAATGTTTATGATGAAAATAATGGAGATTTAGTTTACACAGCCCTTGTAGCAAATACAAGTAATAAGAGTAATTGGTTTGCTGAAACACGTGATTGGACTGGTAGTGGTTTGTAAATGTTGTGTAAGTTAGAATATATTGGCACCCTGTAAAGGGTGCCTTTTCTTTAATCCTATATACCATTATACTAATCCATGGAAATTATTTATGCGATTCACATATTTTTTTTAGGGGCTATTTTTTCAAGTTTCCTGAATTTAGCTGTTTACAGAATTGAAAGGGAATATCCTGTCCTGGAAATAATTAAAGGGAGATCGTTGTGTGAAAATTGTGAAAAGGTTTTAAAATGGTATGAATTAATTCCCGTTTTTTCTTTCTTGTTTCTTAAAGGAAAGTGTTCAAATTGTAAAAATAAAATTAGATTGTCTAATTTTTTCCTAGAGTTAATTCTAGGAATTATTTTCGTCCTATTCTTTCTTCTAAGAATAGATATTGTTTTTTATGTATTTTTACTAATTCTGTATTTTTGGTTTGTATATGATTTGTATTATAAATCCATACCTAAGAAAATTACAGATGTGATTTTAATTGTCAGTTTTTTCTACTGGATTGCAAGTTTGCTTTACAATTTTGATTTAACTAAGATTTATCCTGTAATAATATCCCTAAGTATTTTGCTCATTGTGTACGTAGCATCTTTTCGTAAAAAACTTTTTGGTATTGGAGATATGATTGTTATCCTCATCTTAGCCTTCTGGTTAGATCTCTCAATTTTTGTGAATGCTCTACTCTACTCTCTCATCATTGGTGGCTTGTTTAGTATAGCATTGGTTATTAAAGACAGAAGCTATATGAAAAAATATATTCCTTTTATTCCTTTTTTGTTTTTTGGCTTTGTTTTAGCTTTACTTCTACTTCAGAAGGATATTAAATTGTTTGATTACATTCTTACTCTGTGATAAATTGAGATTAGAGCAGAAGAAAATTTTATGAAAAAATACAAAGCATTCACATTATTGGAATTAGTTATTGTTCTGGTTATCGTTATGATAATTTCGATGATGTCTGTTCTCTCATACAGAAGTTTGGTAGATTCATTTTCCGTTAATGAGGTATCCCTTATTATTGCTCAAGATATCAGGGGTGCACAAAGGTCTGCGATGCTGATGGATAGAGATCCTAGGGAAAGATGGCTTTATGGAATTGGTATTGATTTCACCAACTTAAGTACTGATCGTACATATGATATTTTCAAATGGTGTTCTAGTTATGATTTTTACAATGAGAGGGAAACAAGATTAAATTGGGAGATTCCTAATTGGCAGGGTAATTTAATAGATTCAAAGCTTGAACCTTCATTACTTGCGGGTGATGATTGTGAACGTGGTGAAACCGGCTCTGGACGTTTAGTTGTAGAGACTAAGAGATTTGGAGAATATGCAAATTTGGATTTTACTCTAAATACGGATGTTGACTATATTCTTTTTGAATCGGTCTCTGGCAAAACCTTCTTTTATACTTCAAGTCTAGAAGGAGCTTTGGTTAATTATGAGGAGATATCTGGTGATTTATATTTAAAGAATGAATTATTTCTAGAAATGTTTGATTTAGAATTGAGCTCAAACAGGACTCGTAATGAAATTATCAGTCGTCGAAAAATTCAAGTAGCTCCTGTTTCTGGAATAATTTCTTTTGACTATTTAGATGAAGAAGATTAAAAAATTGAAAACAAAATATGCAGCTTTGAGTTTGGTTGAATTAATCATAAGTATTGGTGTTGCTGGTATTACCCTACTCGTCCTTATGACAATAGCTGCGAATAATATGAAAGAAGCTGTTCGATATGAGAGGCATGATGCTTTGACAAGACTGGCTATGGATGGTGCTTTAGTTATTCGAAGGCATGCTGAATCGGTAAATGACAAAAAACAGGAAGGAATATTTTTTGGTCCACCTGTTGAAGATATTCTACCAAGATGTTACAGAATTGAGAGAGAAGAAGATCCAAGAGTAGTTTTTGACACTTCATACTCTCCTAGTAGAATAGGAGAAGAGAGTGATCTTGAGGTTGATGTAATATATGATTCAAGGGATTTGGCAAGCGAGTTAGGTGATACCCTTTACATGGCATATTGTTTAGTTGAGAGGGCTGAATCTCCAGAAAATTATATATATATTGGAGATATTTTAACGGGTTATATTAATTGCGGGGATTGTGAAATTGAAGAGTACAGTTATAATATTATTGTGAGTATTCGAAAGGAAGTAGATGATGAAGATTAAATATTTAAAGGAAAAAACAAAAAAGTACAAAGCATTCTCATTAATTCAAATGCTAATTGCCCTAGTTATTTTGGCAATGATTTTACTTGCAATTAACAATGTGATTGTTACAATGATGAGAACTTCCAATGTTATTTCTTCTCGAATGTTGGTTAGGGAGGAAAGCGAATATATTGCTGAGGTAATCAGAAAATATCTGCGTAATTCTAGTGTTGATAATGTAAAAATCTATTCTAGAGAAGATCCAGAGATAACCTTGTCTCAGTATGGAGTTAGCTATATAGATGGTGAAGTAACCGAAATTGATTTTGGTGAAGATACCCTTGCTACTGAAATTCATTTTCGCCCTTCTGCAGATTCTGTTGGTCGGGTTGTTTGTATAGGGTTTTTTGAAAATGAAGAAGATGGAGGTCCAAAAATTGGATATATTGTTCGTGCAGTAAGTTTATTAGATCCTCTCAGGGGTTGGACTGATTATGAACCAGAGGATTGTTTCCCTCCCGATCCTTCTTCAGATCAAATGTTTAGAAAAAATCTTGCATTACTAAATTCGGACCTTATATCAATTGAAGGATTTAGTGTTAAGAGGGATAGAACAAATGCTAATGTATACTACTCTGTTGATCTCGATGTGAGGCCTGTTTGGGGAGTTGGTGGTTTATCAAACTATCGTGATGAAGAAGGTACTCCTAAATACAGAAAATCTTTTGTTGTACAAACTAGACAGTTCTTCCATTGGTAACTAAGGGTCTTGACACCACGAAATTTTTTATGTTTAATGAAAATAGTAATACAATAATTGATTAAAATTATTTTATGTTGAAGTATAAGGCTCAATCATTGGCAATAGTTCTTGTTTTGTTGATATTGGGAGCCATTATTGGGTTTGCTCTTTATGCTAGATCTGTCCGAGAGGCTGAAAGAGTTGTTGATGAGAAATCTGCGGCTGAGGCAAATGAACTGACTGAAACAATAATGGGCCTCATAGGTATGAGTGATTATGAAAGGATAAAAAGTGAACCAGTTTTGAGCATATTAGAGTGTTTAGAGGATGACTTAAGCAGTACAGGTTGTAGAAAAACTGGATTGACTTTAACAGAAGTTGCAGAATTGTTAGAAGCTATGGAAGTGACAGAAGTTGATTTTTCTGGATTTAGTGCTGATTCAGAGCAAAGCGAAGATTTTTGTACTACCGAGATTGCTATGAGATTTGGGATGCAAGATGACGAAGTTACTGTCGAAAAGGATGATACTTATTCTATCTTTTTTGCTGGGATTGATTGGAATAATTGTGATGTTGATTTCAAATTGTCACGCAATGGTGTTGCAAATGGTTTTGTAATGTCGACTTTCTATGGTACACATAATCCTGAGACTTTACGTATTTTGGAATACAAACCTTATGATCATGAAGACATTCAAGGTTTCTATTATGGTTCTGGAGGAGATAACTGGCAAGGTTATCAATCTAGTATCGACAAATTATCTTTTCCAAGTGTTTACCCTGGTCTAAAAGATGGCTATGCATTACACGAAATCCGATTCAAATCTCTTGGTGACAGTTCAAATCTGAGATGGGAAGTTAGTGGCTCTGGCTGTGTTGTTAAGAGCTATCTTGTTATGGAAGTAGGCTCTACGTGTCAGGGTAAGTATGTAGGTAAACGGTTCTTGGTTCCTAGCGAAGTCTTTGCAGCTTCAATATTTGATTATGTTTTGTTTAACGGTGAAGGAGAGTTGAAACCGGAGAGAATTGTACGAGATTAAATTTAGTTTAAAAAATACAGTTTCAGAAAAAGAAATATACTCTATTAA
>CAZELS010000044.1:0-16284 GCA_964513165.1 uncultured Candidatus Saccharibacteria bacterium | reverse complement strand
GTTTTGTAAATACGGTGATTGGGGTAACACCAGAAATAGTTCGTGTTGGTTTCATTTTGATCAATTCAAGAATATCTTTTTTTACAAAAAGCTTATTCTTTTTTATATATTCTAAGATGTAGTTTTTTGAAGCAATGGTGTTATCATCTTTTCGGTGTTTACGTACTAAACGATTCCAAACTTTTTCATCAAAATTTTTACATGCTTCCAAATCTGTAATTAAATTGTTGATATTTGAATACTTATTCATGGTGTGTTAATTTTATATAATATCAAAATATTTTGATAGTACGCTTTGTTTTGATATAATTTACTTTTGTAGTATTGTTGCGGGATCGTCTAAAGGTAGGACACCGGCCTTTGAAGCCGAGAATCCTGGTTCGAATCCAGGTCCCGCAACCAAACAAATATCTTATGGACAAAATGCAACAAAAGATTCTATGTATTGAATCAAAAAAACTTTTTGAAAAGGGTAAATGGAATGGTTTGATATCGAAGAATCTTCAGTACTATTACAAACTTCTGAAAGATAACTCTGAGTTCAAAGTTAGAGACGAATTAGAAAACAACCCTGATTACAAACAAATTATTCCACAAGCTATACTTCGTAACAAAGACAGATATTTTCTCCATTGTCAGAGAGATGCTAATGAAAAAAGATTGAATTCTTTGTGCCCTCTGCCTTTAGGTGGACATGTTGAAGAATTTGATGTGAAAAAGGGTAAAGATACGTTAGAAATTGCATTGGATCGAGAGATTGAAGAGGAAGCAAATATAGATGCGAATATTGTTTCTAAAAAGTTTTTGGGAATAATATATGTTGATGACGAAAATCCAGTAAATGCAGTACATGTTGGGATATTTTATGTTTTCGACATAGATAGCAGAGATGTCGAAATGCGAGAAGAAGGTCTAGAAACAATAGGTTGGGTTGATGGGAAATATTTAAGAGAGCATATTGACAAACTTACTTTTTGGTCAAGAGTATTCGTTAAAGAATGTCTTTAAGCCTATATAAAAAAAACTGGATAATTAGAAACTTTTCATGTAGTATTGTTTGAGACAAGTTAATTTGTTTTTTTACTGCTCATGGATGACACATTTAGCAAACCGAATTTAGGTGATGATAACTCAAATTTGAACAACGATGCTAATTCAACTAATGATTCTGGAATGAATTCAGATTTTCCTAATACACAGACATCTCAACCAGAACCAGATTTCACTATACCTTCTGCACCTGATGTTACACCAGAACAGACTTTCGATCATTCTGTGCCTCAAACTAATGGTATGTCAAATTCTGGACCTAGTTTTGATGATCAACCAGCACCACAGGTAGATTCACAACAAGATTTTGGTACTCCTAATCCTGCACCTAGTTTTGACAATCCAACAGTATCTCAAGCAGATGATTCAATGACAACAAATCCACTAGATTTACAGCAGGATATACCACAATCAGGTATGGATTTTACAGCAGTTGATTCTGTAGGTGTTGAACCAAATAACAATGTACCACAACCTGAAACATCATTTGATTCAGAAGCTAATAATATACCAGATTCTATACCCTCAAATGATGCAGTTGGTCTCGAATCAAATCAAGATTTTTCTCAGGCAGTAGAAAATTTTGCAAATAGTAGTGATTCTAATAATCCTGAACCACAAACACAAGATAATTTTAATCCAGAGGTACCTACACCATCATTTGGAATTGATAATAACGCTCCTCAGGAAGTCCAGGGTTCAAGCTTGGATGCTACTCCTGAGATGCCTGAACAACAAGATGTTTCAGCAGTTTCTGGGCAATTTGACCAGCAACCTGCTCCAATGCCTGAACAGGCTCCGGTAATGCCTCAACAAGACAATATGCAATCTGATAATATGATGGGAGTAGATCAAGGTGCTACTTTCCCACAACAGCCTGAAGCACCTCAATTTCCAACAAATCCTCCACAAATTACAGATGAGCAATTCAATCCAGCGGCAACCGAGGTAAAACCTACTCAAAATACCAATCCTCTATTAATAGTTGGCCTTGCAGCAGGTTTAATAGTTATTGTGGCAATTGTTGTCATAATATTTTTGTTGCTCTAAGGCTTTGACATTAATACAGCAATAATTTAAAATCGATTCTCATAGGACTATTTTAATTTAGATGTAAATATTTTATGAAATATCTCTATATCTTCTTTGCTTTTGTTGTCATCTCCATTCTTTCACTTTCCACATCTTTTGCACAAGAAAAGCCCGAAGCAATAATTTTTTCAAACGAGGGTTGTCCATATTGTGCAATTCTTAAAGAAAATGTTGAAAATGCTGGCTTGAAAGAACTTTTGGATATTCGAATTTTAGAGACAGCTTCAAATACTGAATTTTTCTATGAAAAAGTTGAAGAGTGTGAACTAAATCCAAACTCTGTTGGTGTTCCAATGGTATATAGGGATGGAGTATGTGAATTTGGTGCTGATAAGGGCTTTGCATTGTTAATTCAGGGCTTTGATCAAGAGACATTAGACTCTGTAAGAGTTAGTGAGAATGTTGAGGCTGAAGAGGAAACTGAGAAAGAATCTAACAGCACTCTTTTTATCATCCTTGGAATTTTAGCAATATTGATAGTTGTATTCATTGTAGGTCTTTTTAAAGGTAAAAAATCAACAGCTGTTAATATTCTTGGTGTTTTTTCAATATTAGGAACTTACCTTTTTCTGCTCCCAAAGGCTGTAGGTGCAGTATGCCCAGTGTGCACTATAGCTGTAGGTGCAGGTTTAGGAATTTCAAGATATTTGGGTATTGACGATATAATTAGTAGCTTGTGGATTGGTGCGATGACAGTATCTAGTGCAATGTGGTTTTTAAGCTGGTTGGACAAAAAAGGTAAAAAGACACCATGGATTAGTGTATTTACTTATGTTGGCTTTGGAGCATTGGTCTTTCTTACGCTTTATGCATTAAATTACATAGGTCTTGCGAGTAATACAATATGGGGTATTGATAGGATAGTATTTGGTATGGTTCTAGGAGGAATTATTTTTGCCCTCTCATATAAGCTACATTTATTCTTAAAAAAGAAAAACAATGATAAAGTATATTTTCCATATCAAAAAATTGTATTAACATTAATCTTTCTTTTAATTGTAACAGCAATATTGTATTTTACGCTCTAATTAATTTTTAATTGCTTTTAAGATGTCACATAAAAAAAATATCAAAAAAGAAGATGTGCAAAATTTAGTAGATAAGTATGATACGCTAGTTAAAGACGAAGAATTAGATTTGTCTGCAGATCAGGACTTAAGCATTGCAATTATGAATTTAATTTCAATAGAAGAACATTTATTCTTCACAGGAGCAAAGACTGAGAACGATTACTACTATGAAGTTCTAAAGGAAGTTAGGGAGATGAGAAAGGACTTATTAAAAAGAATAATCAAGGAATACGAAGGAGAAATTTGGTGTATTTCTAAACATTTACTGGCTGCAAGTTATAGATTAATGGAGTATGGAACAAAGCATTTGGGTAAAGGAGATACAAAATTAGCTTCTGATATGTTTGAGAAAGCATATGGAGTATATTCCTTGTTTTGGATTTTAAATGACAAAGTGAAATCTTAATATGCCTGAAGAAAAGAAAAAAAAGAAGGAAGAAAAGAAGAAAGAAGAGAAGAACACAAATTTTTGGAAGAAAATGGGTGACTATGTGAAAAAAGCTGTTGATTGTTGCAAAGAATAGTTACTTACTAACAAATATTTTCAAATCTACTGCGGTAACATCTTTTTCTGTAAGTATCATTGGATTTATGTCTAAACTAACAATTTCCGGGTAAAGTAGCGTTAGTTCTTGTACTTTGTATATTTGATTTACTATCTCATCAAGATCTAGTGCTTTTTTACCTCTTGCTCCTGACATTATTTTGTAAACATTTGTTTTTTCCAAATTTTTTCGAATGTCCTCTTTTGAAGTAGGAACAAGTACGTAAGCAAAATCCTGATGTATTTCTGTATATATACCACCTGTACCAAAAACAATTAAGTGTCCAAATCCAGGGATATCAGGCTCATATACTCCAGAATTTCCATCACGGTTAGCTCCAATGAAAAATTCAACTTCTGGTTTTAATTGCTCTTGAGCAATCATTGTAAAAGATTTCAGCTTTAGATTTTTCAATATATTTTTAGAAAGTTCATCGTATGCTTTTCTCAACTCATCATCGTTTTTTATGTCTAGATAGATACCTTTTAAATCTGTTTTGTGTGCTATAACTTCATTTCCAACTTTTAGAACAATAGGGTAGTTTTTTTGTGCAAATTCTAGAATATCTGCAAATTTCTTACTAATTATCTGATTTGGTAGTTTAAATCCAATCTCTCTTGCCAATTTTTCTGTTAGAAGATCTGGTAATATCCTTGGGTTCTTTTTAACAAAATTTTTCATTTCATTGTGATAGTTTCCTTTAATATTTGTACTAATCTTGTCCCACTTTTTCTTAATATTTTTTCTGGATATCTTTTGAAAATCCCTTAAGCATTTTAAAGACTTTACAGCATCACTAACTTCAGAAAATATCGGAATATGATTTTCATGAAATATTTTAACTCCAGCTTCAGTTTGCTTTTTACCTAAAAATACTGGAATTATTGGTTTTTCATACATATGCGTAGCATTAAGTATGATTTTGGCAGTTTCTTCTACTTGTGTAACGAGTTGAGGTGTTAACAAAACTAAAATTGCATCTACGTCATCATTTCTTCCTAAAATCTCAATAGGGTATTGGTATCTTTGAGCTTTTGCATCTCCAATAATGTCAATTGGATTTTGTGAACTTGATTCTAGAGGTAAAAATTTCTTTATTTTTTTCTGAGTACTCTTTGAAAGCTGTGCCATTTTCAAACCGCTTTTTGCTATAGCGTCTGTAGCTATGATTCCAGGACCTCCAGCATTCGTTACAATTGCAACATTATCTCCTCTCAAAGGTTTTGACCATGAAAATATCATCATTAAATTAAAAAGATCTCTTGCATTTTCTGCTTCAAAAATACCAGATTGATTAATTGCTGTTTTAAAAGTTTCAATCGACCCTGCAATGGCACCAGTATGTGATTCAATTGCAGATTTAGATTCTTCCGTTTGCCCTGCCTTTATTATGATAAAGGGCTTTTTGTCTTTTGATTGTTCATAGTTTTGTATCATTAAAGAACCATCAACAATATCTTCTAGATATGCAGAAATGACTTTAACTCTACTTTCATCTAAAAAATACTTCATTAAATCAATTTCATTAATATCAGCCTTGTTACCGATTGAAACAAAATGTGAAAAACCGAGATTTTTTGGTACAGACATATCTAACATAGCTGTACAAAATGCACCTGACTGAGAAAAGAATGCAATATTGCCCTTAACTGGTCTGTCAGCAGCAAAAGAAACATTTATATCACTCATATTATTTATGAATCCAAGACAATTTGGACCTAGTACCCGAATATTGTTTTTTCGAGCAATTATTTCAATCTTTTGCTCCATCATTTTACCTTCTGCACCGACTTCTCCAAATCCTGCAGAAATTATTACTATTCCTTTGACTTTTTTCTTTACACAGTCTTTAACAACATCTAAAACATATTTTGCAGGTATAACTATGCATACTAAATCGACCTTTTGCTTTATATCTGAAACCTTTTTGTATGTTTTTAAACCTTCGATATTTTCAGAGCTTGAATTCACAGGGTATATTTTTCCTGTGTAATTACCTTTCAGAATGTTTTTTAAAATAACATTTCCTAATTTCTCTGGATTTTCTGATGCTCCTACAATAGCTATTGAAGTAGGATTGAAGAATTCTTCCATATTTTAAAATACAATTTTAATATTTAGATTATCTAGTTTGTTCTTAACTTGCTCTAAATCTTCCCTTGTAGCTTCTCTAATACCCTCTAAATGATATGTTTTGAATATTTCGTACCATTTGTTCTTCCCATGCGTTCCATACGCTAAGAGCTCTAATGATTCTAAATTATTTAATTTTTTAACAAATTCTCCAACTTTTTGAATCAATTCATCGTTGTCAGTTAGGGTAGGGATAACTAAAAAGCGTATACGAATAGCAGAATCTAGTTTTTTCTGTGAAATTTGTTGATCAATGTATTCAATATTTTCTAAAATCTGCACATTTTCACTACCCGTTAATTCTAGATGCTTGTTGTTATCTAATTCTTTTAGTGAAATCATCCATAGATCTACATATGGTAAAAGTTTGTCAATGTCTTCCTTCGAAGTTTTGATACAGGTATCCACGACCGTATGAACTTGTGCATTTTTTAAAAGTTTCAAAAATTCTAAAAGAAATTCTGACTGTAGAACTGGTTCTCCACCACTAATAGTTACACCACCTTCATTCTCCCAATATTCTTTGTTTTTCATTACTTTTTCGAAAAGTTCTTCTGGCGTATATTCCGTTCCTTGATTTGCAGCATTTGTATCAATATTGTGGCAAAATTTACACTTTAGAGGGCATCCTTGAAAAAAGACTACTGTTCTAATTCCAGGACCGTCTAGAGTGCCCATTGATTCTATTGAATGTACATATCCTTTCATGACATTTGTTCTTCAATTTAAATATTTACATTTTGTTATGGAATGTTCTTGATATAACTTCATTTTGTTGTTCTTTTGACAATTTGTTAAAAAGCACAGCATAGCCACTTACTCTGATTGTTAATTGAGGATATTTTTCTGGACGCTTTTGTGCATCAAGAAGTGTATCTTTTGTCAAAACATTTACATTTAAATGATGTCCACCTTTTCCCATGAAGTAGCCATCTAAGAGAGAAACTAGGTTTTCATCTTGCTCTTTTTGTGTTTTACCTAAAGATGTAGGAGTTATGGAAAATGTGTTTGAAATACCATCTACAGCGTATTCGTATGGTAATTTTGCTACAGAGTTAAGTGAAGCTATTGCGCCATTAGAATCCCTTCCATGCATTGGATTTGCTCCAGGAGCAAAAGGCTCTCCAGATTTTCTACCATCAGGAGTTGCACCTGTACCATAGCCATATACTACGTTAGCCGTTATTGTAAGTATAGAGAGGACATGATTTGAATTTCTGTAAGTAGGATATTTCTTTAGGGCTGTCATGAATGCTTTTACAACTTCTACGGCAATTTGATCAACATTGTCATCATCATTTCCAAATTTTGGATAATCACCATCAAGAATGTATTTTGATGCAACGCCGTTTTTGTTCCAAACAGGTCTTACTTTTGTATTCTTGATTGCACTCAATGCATCAGTTACAACAGAGAGTCCAGCAAGTCCAAATGCCATATTTCTTTTTACATGTAAGTCATGCAATGCCATTTGTTCTGATTCATAGTAGTATTTGTCATGCATGTAATGAATAACATTCATTAATGTTACGTATTCTTTTGCAATCCAATCAATTGTGCTCATGAATTTTTCCCAAACCTCATCGTAATCAAGATATTCTTGTTTTTTTAATTTATCAAAATTTTCAATAATTCTATCTCCCCCAAGTGTTTTGTATTCACTCTCATGCGTTATTGCTTCTTCTTTACCTCCATTTATTGCTAAAAGTAATGCTTTTGCTAAATTACACCTTGCACCAAAAAATTGCATCTCTTTACCTATTGCCATACCAGAAACACAACATGAAATTCCGTAATCATCTCCATAGTATGGTTTCATTAATTCATCATTTTCATATTGTATTGAACTAGAGATGACAGATTGTTTAGCACAATATCTTTTCCAACTTCTAGGGAGATTCTTACTCCAAAGTACAGTTAAATTTGGTTCTGGAGCTGGTCCTAAATTTGTTAATGTATGTAGGAATCTGTAAGCTGTTTTTGTTATGAAATGCCTTCCTGTTAAATCTGTTCCTCCAAGGACCATGGTTACCCATGTAGGGTCACCAGCAAAGAGTTTATCGTATTCTGGCGTTCTAAGATGTCTTACAATCCTTAACTTAATGACAAAATCGTCAATCATTTCTTGTATTTGGGATTCATTGTATTTGCCAGATTTGAGATCTTCTTCAATGAAAACATCTAGAAAGGTATCTAATCTCCCGATGGACATTGCAGCTCCATCTTGTTGTTTTACAGCAGCTAAGTATCCAAAATACATCCACTGTATTGCTTCTTTTGAATCTTTTGCAGGTTTGGAAATATCAAAACCATACATTTTTGCCATCTCCTTTATTTCCTCAAGAGCTTTGATTTGTTCAAATGTTTCTTCTCTTAACTGAATGTTTTCTTCAGTCATATATTTGCTAAGTGTTTGCAAATCAGCATTTTTGAATTCAATGAGTCTATCTACACCGTAAAGGGGTATTCTTCTGTAATCACCGATTATGCGTCCTCTTGAATAGTTGTCGGGCAAGCCTGTAAGTATATGTTTACGACGTAGTAATTTGTGCTTTTCAGAATATACACTGAAGACTCCATCATTGTGAGTTTTTCGATATTTTGTATATATTTCAACAATTTTTTTTGGAATTTTGTAACCATAGCTCTCTGCAGCACGTTCAACAAGCTTTATTCCTCCAGCAGGTTTTATGGTCCTTTTCAATGAAGTTTCTGTTTGTATACCAACGATTACTTCATTTCTCTTGTCAATATATCCAGGCTTATGACTTAAAATACTTGATGGAGTATCAACATCTAAATCCAAAATGCCTTTTTTCTGCTCCTTTTTTAGCAATATCAAGATCTGTTCCCAAATTTTCAATGTTCTAGCAGTAACAGGAGCAAGAAAAGATTCATCTCCATTGTATTGAGTGTAATTCAAGTGGACGAAATTCCTAACGTCTAGTTCTTTTTGCCATTTTCCTTGTTTAAAATTCGCCATAGGGCAGTTGCATCGAATTAAGATGATAGTATAAGATAGCATATATGATATTTGTTTTGAAGAGATATGATTAAAGGAATAATATGTGATATTAGGGATGTTCTAGTCTTTCCTGAGGAAGAGTATAGGGTAAATGAAAAGCTAGTCGATTTCCTAATATCAAATAAAGAGAAGTATGGTTTTTTAATGTTTTTTTCAAACAGTAAAGAGTCTAGTATAGAAAGATACAATGAATTAATGTCTGATTTGTTTGCTATTGTAGATGGTGAATACTATCCATACAATTCTGGATTTGTCAAACCAGATGTGAGAGGTT
Organism: uncultured Candidatus Saccharibacteria bacterium; assembly: GCA_964513165.1. Classification (GTDB taxonomy): domain Bacteria; phylum Patescibacteriota; class Dojkabacteria; order SC72; family T1SED10-24; genus CAZELS01. The sequence continues at coordinate 7,095 of CAZELS010000044.1, read as the reverse complement.
TTGAAAAAATTCTTGATGATTTTGAATTAAAACCAGATGAAGTTATCTTCATTGATGATGGTAGGCATCATATAGATGCTGCTGAAGCGATTGGTCTTAAAACAGTATGGTACAAAGACAAGCATGATATGGTTACTTTAAAGAATCTTTTATCTCTTTAATCTGGTCTCTAAATTCAGCGGCTTTTTCAAATTGCAGATTCTCTGATGCTAGTGACATTTTTTCTTCTAATTCTTTAATTACTCGATTTACTTCACTAGTAGATGGTTTGTTTTGTTTTAACCATTTTTTGTATCTAGTTTTTTCATCTAAATCAACTTTTTCCACAAGTTTGTCTCTAATACCTTTGTTAATGGATTGTGGCGTAATATTATGCTTTTTGTTGTATTCAATCTGATATTTTCTCCTTCTTTCTGTTTCAGAGATAGCATATTTCATACTCCCCGTTATTGTATCTGCATAAAGGATAACTTTCCCTTCTACATGCCTTGCAGCCCTCCCTATTGTTTGTACGAGGCTTGTCTTAGATCGTAGAAAACCTTCTTTGTCAGCATCTAAAATTGCAACAAGAGAAACTTCAGGTAAATCCAAACCTTCTCGTAGTAGATTAATTCCTACAAGAACATCATATTCTCCTAATCTTAAATCTCGAAGAATATCGACTCTTTCAACAGTATCTATGTCAGAGTGAAGATACTGTACTTTAATATTTAAATCCTTTAGGTAAGAAGCTAAATCTTCTGCCATTTTTTTTGTAAGCGTAGTTATCAATACTCTTTGTCCTTTTTTTGTAGTTTTCTTGATTTCTGTAATCAGATCATCAATTTGATTTTCAGTTGGCCTAATTGAAAGCTCAGGATCTAGCAAACCAGTTGGTCTTGTCAAAAGTTCTGCTACATTACCCTTACTTAAGTCTAATTCCCATTCATTTGGTGTCGCGGAGAAATATATTGTTTTTCCTCTTCTTTCGAAAAATTCTTCAAAACTTAACGGCCTGTTGTCACGAGCAGATGGTAAGCGAAAACCATATTCAATCAAAGTATCTTTTCTAGATTTGTCTCCTCCAGACATACCACCAACTTGTGGTATTGTAATGTGTGATTCATCTACGAAGAGGAGGTAATCATTTGGAAAATAGTCCATGAGGGTAAATGGAGGTGAACCAGCTTCTCTTCCTTCAAAATATATTGAATAGTTTTCCATTCCTTTACAGTAACCAATTTCTCTAAGCATTTCCAAATCATATTTTGTGCGCTGTTCAAGTCTTTTGGCTTCCAACTCTTTTCCTGTTTTCTTTAACAATTCAATTCTTGTTTTTAAATCACTTTCGATTTTTCTTGCAGCATTTTCAACCACATCTGGATCAAAAATGAAATTTTTAGAAGGAAATATCTCTACATCTTGTAAATCTCTAATACGCTGACCTGTAAGTGCATCTATGACCCCAATTCGCTCTATTTCGTCTCCCCAAAATTCTAACCTGACAGGAAATTCTTCATATGGTAAAAATATGTCAAAGACGTCACCTTTTACTCTAAAACTACCTGGCTCAAAATCAGTTTTGTCTCTAGTGTATTGCATAAATGTTAATTCTCTTGCTAGATTTGAAATTGATATTGATTGACCAATTTTCAAATTCAATGCTCTTCTTTCATAGTTGTTTGGATCTCCAATATTGTAAATACAAGATACTGAAGCTATGACCACTACATCTTTTCTTGTTAAAACAGCATTCATTGCAGAAAGTCTAAATCTTTCAATTTGTTTGTTAATATCAGATTCTTTCTCAATGTACAGATCTCTAGATGGGATGTAAGCCTCAGGTTGGTAGTAGTCATAGTAGGAAACAAAATATCTGACTGCATTTTCTGGAAAAAACTCTTTAAACTCTTCATAGAGTTGTGCTGCCAAGGTCTTGTTATGGGAAAGAATTAATGTTGGCTTTTGTAATTCTTCTATGACTTTTGCCATCACAAAGGTTTTACCAGACCCAGTAACCCCAAGGAGTACTTGATCTTTTGCATCCTGCTTTTTCATTGAATCAACGACCTTCTGTTGGTCATCTGATGAATTGTATGTACTTTTTAGCTTGAATCTATCCATATTTTGAATTATACCTTTTTTGGTAAGTTGAATATATATGTGAAAAAACCTATAATTTCCTCAATGATTAAAAAACTTTCACAGGAAATAATAAACCAAATAGCCGCAGGAGAAGTAGTTGAAAGACCTTCTTCTGTAGTTAAAGAACTTCTGGACAATGCCATTGACGCTCAGGCTGACAAAATTGATATTAAGATCAAGGGAGGAGGAATCAAATATATTGAAGTGTCAGACAATGGTGTAGGTATAGATACACAGGACTTACCAAAATCTTTAGAAGCTCATGCTACTAGCAAAATTAATTCTATAGAGGATTTAAATGAAGTTTTTTCAATGGGTTTTAGAGGAGAGGCGCTTTCTACGATAGTTTCGGTTGCTCAAGTATCAATTACATCAAAAACAAAAGAGAGTGAATTTGGCTATCAAATCAAAGGTGAGGGTGTTGAAACAACAGAGATTGTAAAAAGTCCTCGAGATATCGGTACTTCAGTGGTTGTGGAAAATATCTTTCATAATATTCCTGCAAGATTGAAGTATTTAAGAGCAGAGAGCACAGAATACAAAAAGGTTTTAGAAATATTAGCACCATATCTTTTAATATATCCAAATATACATTTTACTTTATTTCATAATGGGAAACAGATTTACAATCTACCACAAATTGCAAACACAAATTCAGGTGAGATAAATAACATTAGAGTGCAAAATGTTTTGAAAAGTGATTTTACAAAAGATTTACTACCTGTATTTTTTGATGGGGAAGGAATGAAAATTAGTGGATTTGTTGCTCAACCAAAATTTAACTTTAGCAAAACAGTACATCAGTATTTTTTTGTAAACAAAAGACCTGTACATGACAGAGGTGTTTTCAGAGCTGTTTCAGAAGGTTTCTCTCGTTTCATACCTAATGGTCAAAGGGTGCCTTTTATTTTGAACTTAGACATCAAGCCTTCTCTAGTTGATGTAAATGTACATCCAAGAAAAGAGGAAGTAAAATTTATGAATCCCTTTCGTGTATATACGGCTCTTGAAGATGCCGTAAAACAAGCTTTGAAAAAATATTCTACACAGACAGTATCAGAATCAAGAGAATTTGTTCTCAAAGACAAGAGTTCTAGACCAAGGGAAATAAATTACAGAAAAAGCTCAGATTACAATGTGAAATCTGGTTTGAAATTCTCAGAACATCTTTTACAACCCAAGGTTGAGAAACACGAAAAGATGGATCTTTTTGAAAGAGTTGAAAAAAAGGAAGATATTCGACCCATGCATCAAGTATTTAACAAATATATTATTACAGAATTCGAAGAAGAGATTTGGATTGTTGACCAACACGCTGCTTCTGAAAGAATTTTTTACGAAAAAGTTATGAAGGATTTTGAATCTAAATCAATTGATGTGCAAAATCTCCTTATTCCAATATCAATTGAATTTTCAGATGTAGAGATTGAATTTTTGAAAGAAAATGAGATGGAAATTGGTAAATTTGGTTTTAAAATCGATATTCAAAAAAACACATTAAACGTGGTTGAAGTACCATCTATTCTTGCTCATATTGATTTTGAAATGTTTTTCAAGGATTTAATAGAATCAGATACATCAAAAAATGTTAAAGAAATTCAAGAAGACATTATCTCTACCATTGTATGTCATGCAAGTGTAAGGTCAGGGCAAAAGTTACATTACGAAGAAATGCAGGATATACTTTCTGAACTTAAAAAGTGTGAAAATGCGACCAGTTGCCCTCATGGAAGACCAATTATATGGAAATTAACGATTAAGGATATAGACAAAAATTTTTACCGTACATAATTATGAAAAAAACAGGAAAACTTTTTTTAATACCAACAACAATTAGTAATCGAAATTTGAAAGAAATATTACCTCAATATACTCTTGATGTGATAAAGGATTTGAATATTTTCATTTGTGAAAACGCTAAAACAGCGAGAAATCATGTAAAAGATGTTGTAGACATTCCTGTACAAAAGGTTACATTTGTAGAGATTGAAAAACATTGTAAAAACAAAATTAGAGAAGCAGAGAAATTAGCTGTTCCACTACTTAAAGGCCAGAATGTTGGATTTATCAGCGAGGCCGGATGTCCAGGTATTGCAGATCCAGGTTCAGAATTAATATTGTTTTGTCATAGGAATAATGTAGAGGTGGTGCCTTTGATTGGCCCATCTTCAATTTTCCTTGCATTGATGGGTTCAGGATTAAATGGTCAATCTTTTAAATTTGTTGGATATTTAAGTAAAGATAAAGGGAGAAGGGTGGAGGAGATAAAAAGATTAGATAGAGAGTCATCAAGAGACAATACAACAATTTTACTTATGGAAACTCCATATCGTGTAGAATACGTCTGGAAGGATTTAATTGCAACTTGCAATTCTGAAACATATATAACTGTGGCAATGGACATTACGTCCGAATTTGAGTATATTAAGACTGCTAAATGTGCACAATGGAAAGAAATGAAATGGCCAAAATTTAACAAAAATCAAGTAATATTTTTAATACAAGCTTAATGGTATCTATCAAGAATTTGACAAAAAGATATATGATGGGGCAGAAGAATGTAGTGGATGCACTTTCAGGCTTTGATTGTGAAATAAAAGCAGGGGAAGTTTGGGGGATTATTGGACCATCTGGATCAGGTAAGTCTACCCTTTTGAACGTTTTAGGAGGTTTAGACAGAAAATATACTGGAGATGTGATAGTTGATGGACAAAATCTCAAAGATTACAATTTGAACTACTACAGAAGATATATTGTAGCAACAATTTTTCAACAATTTTACTTAATACCATCTCTTACTGTTGAGGAAAACATAACATTACCACTTATATTTGGAAAGCAGAAAAATTCTAATGAAAAGAAAGAACGTTTGGAATATTTGTTAACAAAAGTTGGACTTAAATCTAGGAGAAAACATCGTCCTAATGAACTTTCTGGTGGAGAGGCTCAGAGAGTTGCAATAGCGAGGGCATTGATTACAGAGCCAAAAATTGTATTAGCGGATGAACCTACAGGAAATCTCGATAGTAGAACTGGTAAACAAATTATTGATTTACTTGTAGAATTGAATGAAATTGAGAAAACTACTCTACTAATTGTTACGCATGATGTAAGTATAGGAGAAAAATTGAAAAACAAAATTGAATTGTTAGACGGTAAAAGAAAAAATGTTTAAATATGCTTTACAAATTGTTTTGAGAAGAAAATTAAGAACATTTCTAACTAGTTTAGGTGTCACTATCTCTGTTGTGTTACTCAGTTTCATAATTTTTGGAATGCAAGGGTTAGACAATATGCTTACTTCAGAATTTTCAAGTAGATTTAGACCAAATGAGATGTTTTTGACAAAACAAAATTTTAGCTCATTATTCTTTGCATCTGAAATCGCTCCAGAAGAAGAAAAAGTTGAAACGAGGATTATGGATGATGATTTTTTTGAAGAATTGAGAGATTTAGAAGGTGTTGAAAGTGCAAGAGGATTTCTAGCTATTATGAATATGCAAATACAATTGGAAGGATATGATCAGAAATTAGAGAATGCTATTATGTCTGGAGTAGATATTAACAGTGAAGATCCATTACTAGTTAATTTCCTCACTGGAGCAACAGAATTAGAATCTGGTTTTGTATATCTGTCGAAATATGTCGCAGATTTCTATGGCACAGATATAAATGACTTAGTTGGTAAAAAAGTTACATTATCTCCATTTCTAGGCTCGATGCTTGGTATACAAACAAAAGGTCTCATAGACAAGGAATATACATTTGAAATTTCAGGAGTTTATGATGCTGGTGCAGATAGGAATGATATGGTTCTATCAACCAATGATGCAAAAAGCTTACTTGCTGATCTAGGTGGTTTTGAATCTGGAGATGAGTATATTAAAGATTTCGGCTATGATCAAGCATCTGTTACAGTAACAGACGAAGAAAAAGTTCCTGAAATTAAAAAAATAATCGAAGATGATTATGGAATTCCAGTAATAACGTCAGATGATTTGCTTTCCTTTTTAGGAGATATCACACAAGCCTTAACTTTTGCCTTGCTACTCTTTGGTATTGTCTCAGCTACTGTAGCCTCAGTAGGGATAATAAATACTATGATTATGAGTATTTATGAACAAACTAGAGAAATTGGTATTATTAAAGCAATTGGGAGTTCTAATTTTCAAATTTTAACAATATTTTTAATACAATCAGGCTTTATTGGTTTCTTTGGAGGATTTCTGGGAATCACATTTGTATATATTGCTATGTATCTAGCTAATCCTTTCATAGTTGATGTATTAATTGAAAATGGTTTTAATGTTGATACATTCTTTCAATTCGACTTAGTTATCACTCTAATCATTGTGTTGGCAAGTATTCTTGTTGGAGTATTGGCTGGTATCTATCCATCCATCAAAGCAGCAAGATTAGATCCTGTTAAAGCCCTAAGGTATGAGTAGATTCCTTTATTTCTTTCTTGAATATTAAACTTGCTAAGAAAGTTGTAATAGGTATTGCAGTTATCAAACCAATAGTACCCACAAGTGTTCTAACAATTTCCATAGAAACTGTTTCAATACTGAGAATGTAGTTAAGGGGTAAATCTGCATTTACAAAAATAATCAATAATGGCATTGAAGCACCTGTATATACAAGTACTAGTGTATTAATCATTGATGCCATATGATCTTTCCCAACCTTCATAGCTCTTACAAATACTTCTTTAACACTGAGTTTCTCTCCAACTTCTGCTATTTGTTCAACTATCGCAGCTTGTGAAATTGTAATATCATCAAGTACACCTAATGTACCAATAATTACTCCTGCAAGTAGAAGGCCCTCAATTTTTATTGAACTGTTAATGAAAGTATTTATTAACATAACCTCCTCTGAGCCTTCCCCAGTTATTCTCGAGAGTTGCATGAAGATTAGGGCAAGAAAACCTGTAATGGCTAAAGCAATGATTGTACTTAATATGGCTAT
>CAZELS010000043.1:0-8118 GCA_964513165.1 uncultured Candidatus Saccharibacteria bacterium | reverse complement strand
TTGATTTCTCTTACTTTTGTCTTAGCAATTTTGTTTCTTTTGGACAGATTTTTGAACAACATATTTTTGAATTTAATTGCAGTTTTTGTAGCATTTTTTGTATTTAGCATCTTTTTCAAAACATTTCTTTCTTTTCAAGAGACTTCTACTTTGCATGTGTTAGAATTAAATGTTTTTCTAGAATCTCTCCTTTTTGCATTGAAAAACATTTTTGTATATTTGTTTTTCAAAATAGCCGACTATATTTTTAAATCATATTTCAGAGGTAATGTCTTTAGAATTTGACGAAAGTTTTTTTAAAAAAAACAATGATGTAAAAATTTCTCACAAGAAAGTGGGGAAGAATTTTGTAAAAAAAATTCTTGAAAGAGACAAACAGTTAAATGATGATGTAGAGAATGATGGAAATGGTGATGGAATTAAGTGGAATTTCTTGATACTCTTAGTTTCTTTTAGTGTTTTGCTCTTTTTGCTTCTTTTCAATGTTTTTCGTTTACAGGTGGTAGAAGGTAATTTGATGTATGAGCGTTCTGAAAGAAATCAGATTCACATCATAAATATTCCTGCACGTAGAGGAATCATTTTTGACAGAAATGGTGAAAAACTTGTTGAGAACAATCCATCTGTTGATTGTTTTGTTGATTTAAAATCCTTTTTGGATGAAGAAGGTATTTTAAATGATGAACTTCTTCGTGAAAATGTAACAAGAGTTCAAAGTATGTTAGGTGAAAATTGGATTCTTGATATTGACGAAGAATACAGCTCAATACTTGAGCGAATCTATGTGGTTTTGGAAAAGGATCCTGATACTGAAGTTGTTTTGATAGCTTCTAATGTTAGTAATGATGTCGTCATAGAGATGAAAGCTCGAAGTGATGAAATTCTTGGAGTGTACCTTGATGAAGGTGTCAGTCGCTACTATCCTCACAAAGATTTTCTAACTCATGTCTTGGGATATACCGGTATTGTGACTGCAGAAGATTTTCAAACACTGGACTATGTTGGTTTCAACGATCTTGTAGGTCGGACTGGTATTGAAAAATCCTACGACGCAGATTTAATTGGTATGAAGGGGCAGATGGCAGTAGAGGTGAATGCTTTGGGACAGGTTGTTTCAAAAGGAGAAATGCTTGTGAGAGATATGGTCCCTGGTAAAAGTTTGTATTTGTCTCTTGATATTAATGCACAGAGGAAAGCATATGAGATTCTGCAAGAAGGTTTGGATACGTATGGCGCGACGAGTGCAAGTATGATTGTTCAAGATGTAAGTAATGGAGAAATTCTTGTGATGTCTAACTTCCCTTCATATGACAACAATCTTTTTGTTCAAGGTATCTCACAAGAAGATTTCGAAACAATTCTCTTTGCAGATGGAGCACCTTTTACTAACAAGGCCATTGCCGCTCAAGTTCCTCCTGGATCTATGTTCAAACCTCTTGTTGCAGCAGCCGCATTAGATGCTGGTGCCATAACGAGGGATACTGTCTATGTGAGTAGAGCAGGATATTCTTTTTCAAGTGGAGCACCGTTTCAAGAATTTCAAGGAAAAGTATATGGTTCATTGAATCTCGTAGATGCAATAATGCTTTCTTCCAATATTTACTTTTGCGAAACTATCAGAAATTGGGATATGAACAAGTTGGTTCCATATTTAAAATATTTTGGAATTGGTGAATATACAGGGATTGATATCCCCGGTGAAGGTCCAGGTAGGCTCCCATCTCCTGAAAACAAGGTTGAGCTTTCCAAGACAAGTAGTCCTTGGCTAGAACCATATTGGTATCCAGAAGGAGATTCTTGTAATTCGGTCATAGGGCAGGGTATTACTACAGTAACTCCAATTCAAGCAGTTTCTTGGACTAGTACAATTGCTAATGGAGGTACTTTCTACACTCCCCATTTGGGAAAAAAGCTTTTTGACAATGAGGGTAAAGAAACAAATTTGGAATTTGAAAAAATCAGAGAAGATTTCATCTCTAAAGATGCTCTGAAAGTTGTTCGAGAAGGAATGAGAGAAAGTGTTGCAGGGAGTAGAAAGGTAATCGTTCCATTGACTGATGCAAAAGTTGAGGTTGCTGCAAAGACTGGTACTGCAGAATTTGGGAAATTAAGTTCGGAGGGTATCTACGAACATACTCATGCTTGGGTGAGTGGCTTCTTTCCTTACGAGGAACCAAAATATTCTTTTGTTGTTTTTCTAGAAGATGGTGGTGCTAGTAACAATTCAGCCCAGCTTGCAAGAGAATTCATAGATTGGTTTGTAGAGAATGGATTTTTGTAAGACAAAGTTGAATTCAAATTCATCAAAGAAATATATTGTTTGGAAATGAATTCAAACGACGATATTTTTAACTTAGCATATCTTCTTTTAAATCCAAAGATGGGTTCGAAGAGTATTAGGCGAGAAGGTGGGAAGTTAAAAAAATGTCCAGAAAGTTTTAGAGAAAACCTTATTAAAGAAAAAATACACATAATTCCATTTTGGGATGAAAAATATCCTTGTCTTTTGAAAGAAATTTCGTATTTTCCAACATTGCTTTTTGCAAAAGGAGATATTTCTTTGTTAAAGAAAGAGTGTGTTACATTCGTTGGTTCTAGAAAAATGACAAAGTACAGTGAGGATGTTTTGGAAAAGTTTTTTTCTGAATTTAAAAAAACAAGAAGAAAAGATATTTGTTTTGTAAGTGGTTTAGCATATGGCGTGGATTCTGAGGTTCACAGACTCTGTTTGAAAAAGAACTTGCCTACGATTGGTATTGTTGGCGGTGGATTAGACAGAGTTTACTACAGAGGTAATCCAGTTATGTACAGATATTTGTGTAAATACAGGTTGGTTCTTTCGGAATTTCCTCCAGGGAGAACTTTTTTCAAGGGTATGTTTCCAATGAGGAACAGAATCCTTGCAGGTATTTCAAAAAAAACTTTTGTAATTCAGGCTGGAGAAGTAAGTGGGGCATTAAATACTGCAACGCATGCAAACAATGCTGGTAGAGATGTATTTGTAATTCCAAATGGAATTTTTTCTAAAGAGAGTCAAGGTTCCTTACGACTCATATCTCAGGGTGCAGAAATGATATTGAATATTGATGATTTTCTGTATAAATTGAAGGAAATTTGATATAATTAGGTATGGGAACAAAGATGAAAGAAAACAAGATTCCTACACGGTTAAGGCCACTTTTTTGGTCCTATGATTTTGACAATATTTCATTGAAAGAACATCATAGATTGATTGTAAAACAAATTCTCAGCTATGGAAATATTGAGGATTGGAAGTGGTTAGTTGCAACATATGGTGATGAGTTTGTAAAAAAAACCATAAAAGGTCTGTACGTATCTGAGTTTCGTCCTGCTACTTTAAGGCTGGTTGAAATAATTTTTAATACTAAACCTTTGCATGAATCTAGAAGCATTAGATGAAGAAAGAAAAAAAGTTTTCAAGAAATTAAAAGGTCTTTCCTTTGTAAATAGTTTTGATTTAGCTGGAGGTACCGCATTAGCTATGCAAATAGGGCATAGAATTTCATTTGATTTTGATTTTTTTTCACAAAAGCTTTTACCAAAAAACTTTCTTGAAACAGTAGAAAAAGAGTTAAAAGATTTTAGGGTGACGATAAATAGTAGGGATGAATTAACTGGCTTTCTTGATAATGTGAAGGTAACATTCCTTTACTATCCCTTTCCCAAACTCTTACCATCTGTTGAATTGGACGGTATTAAGGCATTAAGTATTTTGGAAATTGCAGCTACGAAAGCTTACACAATTGGTCGTAGGAGTGACTACAAAGACTATGTAGACATGGTTTTTTTACTTAGTGAAAACCATGTTACATTAGAAAAAGTAGTTAATCTATGTGAAAAGAAATATGGAGAAGGTTTTAACTCCCGTCTTTTTTTGGAACAGCTAATTTTTGAAGAAGATGTGACTGAGATTAAAATCCACTTTTTGAGAGCATCAGTTTCTAAAGAAGAAATTTTTTCGTTTTTCAATAAATCGCTTTCTAATTTCCCACTGAAGTAAAAATCTATTTGACAAATAATTGATTAAGTTGTATTTTATGCCACCATGGCTAACTTAGTAATTGTCGAGTCTCCGGCAAAAGCAAAGACAATCGAAAAATATTTAGGAAAAGATTACAAGGTTCTCGCGACCGTTGGGCATATCATTGATCTTCCTAAAAACAGGATTGCCGTTGATTTTGAACATGCTTACAAGCCTGAATTTGTCACCATAAAGGGTAAGGGAGAAGTAATAAAAAAGTTGAAAAAAGTTGTTCCCAAAAAAGGTGATGTATATCTAGCAATGGACCCTGACCGTGAAGGAGAAGCTATCGCTTGGCATACTGCAGATGCTTTGAAATTAAAAAGTCCGAAGAGAGTAGTATTTCATGAAATTACAAAAGACGCTGTTTTAACAGCAATATCCAAACCAACAAAAATTGATCAAGATCTTGTACAAGCACAAATTGCAAGAAGAGTTTTGGACCGTGTTGTAGGTTACCAAGTATCTCAACTTCTTTGGGAAAAGATTTGGTATGGACTTTCTGCTGGTAGGGTTCAATCTGTTGCACTTCGATTGATTGTTGAAAGAGAAGAGGAAATTGAAGCATTTGTTCCTAAGGAATTTTGGGATGTTTTTGTAATTTTAGAAGAAAAAGAAAAAAAGAAAGTAAAAGTTAAAGCACAGTTGTCAAAATTAGATGGTAAAAAGTTTGTACCAACAAATGAAAAGGAAGTTTTGGATATTGAGGATGATGTAAAGAAAAAAGATTTTTCTGTTTTCGATGTAGAAAAGAAAGAAAGTAAAAAATATCCATATCCTCCTTTTACAACATCTACATTACAACAAGCAGCAAACAATGTACTAGGTTTTTCTTCTAAAAGGACAATGGCTTTAGCTCAGATTCTTTACCAATCAGGTTACATTACTTACATGAGAACTGATTCTGTTAATCTTTCCAACCAAGCTATTAATGCAATTAGGGGTATGGTTAAAGAGAAATATGGAGAGAAATATTTGCCTGAAAAACCAAATTTTTACAAAAACAAAGCAAGGAATGCACAAGAAGCTCATGAAGCAATTCGTCCTTCTGATTTTGGTGTAAGTACTGAAGCGGTCAAAGCAAAGTTTGGCCCAGCAGAGGCAAAACTGTACGATTTGATTCTCAAAAGAGCTGTTGCTTCACAAATGAGTCCGAAAATTGCAGAGGTTTTGAATATTACTTTCAGAGTAGAAGGTAAGAGTAAGAAAACATATGATTTTCTTGTAAAAGCTGAAAAAGTTTTGTTTGATGGATTTACAAAAGTAATGAGTTCAAAATTTGCAGATGAATCAGAATTTCAAGAAGTTTCAGATATTGAAAAGAGGGAGCTTTTTAGTCAAAAAGAATTTCTCAAAGAACAGAAATTTACAAAACCAAAAGCTAGATATACTGAGGCGACTTTGATCAAAACATTGGAAAAGTATGGGATTGGTAGACCCTCTACATATTCTTCAATCATCAGTACTGTTCAGGACAGGGGCTATGTGATTAAAGTACAGAGGTATTTGATTCCTCAGGATGTTGGTAGAGTAGTAAATGCTTTGATGAAAAGCAGTTTTGAAAGATTAGTGGATTACGAATATACCGCTGGTGTTGAAAATGGGTTGGATGATATGGCTGAAGGTAAAATGAAATATGAGCCATTTGTAGACAAGGAATACAAGTTACTACAGAAAGAATTGAAAAAAGCTAAGTCTGATGTAAAAAAAGAAGACATCGTCATACTTGGAAAATCAGATGAAAAATGTCCTGATTGTAAAGGTAAGATGGTTGAAAGATTGGGTAGGTATGGTAAGTTCCTTAGCTGTGCAAAATTTCCAGAATGTAAAGGTATGAAGGGTTTGAATATCGAGGAGGATTTGGATATGGAGAAGTATTTGAAACCAAAGGAATGTCCAAAGTGCAAAAAGAAGATGATTTTGAAGATTGGTAAGTATGGAAAGTTCTGGGCTTGTGAAGACTATCCAAACTGTAAAGGTGTTGTTTCTCTTCTTTTGCATGAAAAATGTCCTGAATGTAAGAGTCCTTTAGTTGAAAGAAAAGGTAAGTGGGGAAAGACTTTTACTGGTTGTAGTGGATATCCTAAGTGTAAATACATCAAAAAGGAGAAGAGTAGTAAAAAAGCAAAGAAAAAGTAAAAACTTTTTCACATTGTCCTCCTAAACTCAGTTATGCTTCCTAGAGAAAAATTTTTCAATATGGGAATTGATTCCCTTTCTGATGAAGAACTTGTTTCTGTTTTGATTGGTAGTGGTGTAAAAGGTTTTTCTTTTGACGTACTTTCAAAAAAAGTCATGGGTGTTTTGAAGGGTGGGAGTATTTCTTTTGAAAAAATGAAAAAAGTAAAAGGTTTGGGTAAGGTAAAGTGTATGCAGATTCTCTGCGCTATCGAGCTTGGCAGGCGAATCTATACTGAAAACTACGAAAAAGTAACGATTACAAACAGTGAAAGGGCTTTCAATGAATTGCGCTATCTTGTTAACAGAAAACAGGAATATTTAGTTTGCCTTTTTTTAAATGCGCGGTACGAACTTCTAGAAAAAAAAACTGTTTCAATTGGTACTGTTGATGGTTTAAATATTTCTCCGAGGGATATCATTGTTGCTGCTTTGAAGCTTAATTCTGTTTATGTAATTTTGGCACACAATCATCCTTCTGGAATTTCCAAACCTAGTGAGGAAGATATTGTTGTCAACGAGAATATCAAAAGGGCTTTAGAATTGGTTGGTATCAAGGTTTTGGATCATCTTGTTGTTTCAAAGAATGGTTGGGAGAGTGTAGGGTAAAAAAAACATCAAAAAACATTGACTAAAACTAGAAAATTTCGTAAATTGTATTAACGTATGTTAAATACGAAAAAACATAAAATTGAAAAGAACCTTTTTAAAAGGGTAGTTTTGTTTTTAATAACTACGGTTGTTGTTTTAACATCGACGTTTTTTCTGTTCTCTACTAGTGTAGTAGAAGGAGTTTCATCTCTTCAGATGAATTTCTCAGGAAAGATAGTTACGACAAATGGTTTAGATATTTCATACAATTCTCCAAATTGTGTATTGGTAGGAGATGATACTTGTGATTTTCAAATCAAGTACTATGATGATTCAACATCAGGCAATCTTTTAGGTAGTGAGGTATTTAGTAATGTAGAGATAGGGGCTTACCGGGGATATTTTAATTTGCAATTTGGTAGTGGAACATTTACTTCAGGTGTTCATAGTAGTATCACACAAATTTTTTTGAATGAGGATGATGTATATGTTGAGGTACTTTTTGATGGAAGTGGAACAGAAGATTTTGAATTTTCAAATTTAGAATTAGAAAGATTTTTAATATCTCATGATCCAGTAGAGAGGATGGGTGTGGGTACTAGCCCATATTCCATATCTAGCAGGGGTGCAGTAGATGAATTTCAACTTAAGGTGAAGACAGGAGGTAGTGGTTCCACAAAAGGATTAATCTATTTTGATGGAGGGGAGAATTTAGCTAAGGTTCATGATGGAACAACTTGGCAGAGTTTAGCCTATGTGAGTATGCTACCAGAGGAGATATGGAGTGTAAGTGGAGAGGATATATCATGTGCTACAGGTAATGTAGGCATTGGAACAGAGAGTACTACTTCCAAGCTTAGTGTATTGGGAGAGAGTAATTTTGAAGGGAATATCAAGAATTTGCTTTCAGAAGATAATTTGCCAGAAGGAATGGGAGTAGGTGGAGGAGATTTGAGTGAGGGAACAAATTTTGCAGTACAAGGAGATTATGCATATGTAACTGTTGATGGAGCTCCAGCAACACTTTATGTTTATGATGTGTCTGATGCGGATGGTATTGAATTGTTAAATACAGTTCCATTAGATAATACATCTATTAAATATTTTATAGGGAATATTGCAGAGTTCAAGGAAGTGCATAGTATAGAGGTGCAAGGCAATATTTTATATATTTTATCCGATTATTCAGTTTTAACCTTAGATGTTTCTAACCGAGCTGATGTATATATATCAGCAGTAGAGGATTTAAATGCAGAATTCACAAAATTTGCAGAAGGATTTGCATTTGAATCTATTTCAGCAGGAGG
>CAZELS010000042.1:0-3379 GCA_964513165.1 uncultured Candidatus Saccharibacteria bacterium | reverse complement strand
AACGCTTTGAGATATTACAAATGCTTCTTTTCAAACCAAAAGTTGTTTTGCTTGATGAAATAGATTCAGGACTAGATATAGATTCTGTAAAAGAAATTTTTCAAATAGTACAGGAATACCAAAAGGTGGAAAAAGCACTTGTATTAGTAATAAGTCATAGCCCTAAGATTTTGCAATATTTAGAACCTGACAAAGTGATATTAATTCAAAACAAAACAGTTTTTAAAGAAGGAGATGTAAAATTAGCGAAAGAAATTTTGAAAAATGGCTATGAAGCTTAAAGAATTCCCCAAAGGTTTAAATAAAGAAATAGTTAAGAGGATTTCTAAAATCAAGGATGAGCCATCATGGATGTTGAAATTTAGGTTGGATTCTTTTGAAAAACTCAAAACTTTGAAAGATCCAAAATGGGGACCAAACCTTTCTGATTTGAATCTTCAAGATATTAAATACTATGCTACAGGAGGAGAGAAAGCAAAAACATGGGAAGATATACCAAATGATATCAAGGAGACATTTGAAAATCTAGGGATTTCCAAAGAAGAACAAAAATTACTAGCAGGACTTTCCACTCAATATGAATCTGAAATCATATACAGCCAGTTAAAAGAGCGTTGGAATGCACTAGGAATCATATTTGAAACAACAGATATTGCATTAAAAAAATATCCAAAAATCTTTAAAAAATATTTTAGTAAATTAGTCACTAATGATGACAACAAGTATGCCGCACTAAACAGTGCTGTATGGAGCGGAGGTACCTTCATTTACGTTCCTAGGGGAGTTAAGCTAACAATGCCCGTACAAACCTATTTCAGAATAAATACTGAAAATATGGGACAATTTGAGAGAACTTTAATAATTGCAGACGAAGGTAGTGAAATACACTACATTGAGGGATGTACAGCTCCTCAGTACATGACAAATTCTTTGCATGCAGCTGTAGTTGAAGTTTTTGTCCAAAAGAATGCAAAGGTTAGATACAGTACTTTACAAAATTGGTCAAAAAATGTCTTTAATTTAGTCACAAAAAGAGCTCTTGTTAAGGAAAATGCAACAATGGAATGGGTAGATTGCAATATTGGGTCTAAAGTCACTATGAAATATCCTGCAACAATACTAGAAGGTGACAATTCTAAGGGTTTGTTACTTTCATTAGCATTAGCACAAAAATCTCAGGAAATTGATTCTGGAGGTAAAATGATACATATAGGGAAGAATACGAAAAGCTTGATTAATTCAAAAACTGTTAGTAAACAGGATGGAATTGGAGTATACAGAGGTACAGTTAAAATTTCCAAAAATGCTAAAAAAAGTAAATCATTAATTTCTTGTGAAGGATTGATTTTAGACAAAGATGCGAAATCATTTGCATTTCCAATAGATGAAATTAACAATATGACGAGTACAATTGAGCATGAAGCAAAAGTTTCAAAACTTTCGCAAGATCAACTAAACTATTTGATGTCCAGAGGTCTTACAGAACAAGAGGCTTCATACAACATCATCTCAGGCTTTGTTAAACCGGTCACTAATGATTTACCAATGGAATATACTGTGGAATTAGATAAAATACTTGATATGTTTGTAAAATAATGGAAATATTAGATATTGAAAAATTGAAAACAAATGAAATTATCAATGTAGATCAAGATTCAGACTATTTTTTAACACCAAAGCTACTAACTAAAATTTCCTTAAAAAAAGATTTAAAGTTTTGTTTTAATAACTCAAATATCTCTAGTAATATTGTATATCGTTGTATTGCAAATAAAGGTACAAACTTAGATTTAAACATTACTTTATTAACAAAGAAAGAGAATATTCACGATGTAGATGTCTCTTTAGAAGTGTACGTATTAAATCTTTCTGAAGAAAATGTAATTAAAGTTAGCCCAATACTTTTAATTTCACAAAAAAATGTTAAATTCGAGCATAAAGTTACTATAGGTACACCCAATGATACATGGATTAGCTATTTAAAAAGCAGAGGATTAAGCTACAGAAAAGCTATAAATCTAATATCCAAAAGTTTTACTCTATCAAGTAAATAAATTATCCAAAAATCTCTTGCATCTTTCCTAGGGAGTGGTATACTGGGGTATACTAAGTTTTGAAAATATCAAATATGAATGTATCAATAACAGATAAACAGGATAAAGTTTTAACATTCATTCGTGACTATTACTTGGAAAAGGGGTTAGCTCCTTCTTTGAGTGAATTACAAGAATATTTACATATAAAAACAAAAAGAGGTGTAGTAGGTCATTTAGAAGCTTTGGAAAGAAAAGGCTTCATAATACGTACTGGCGGACCAAGAGGTATCCAATTACAAGATGAGGAAAATTATGAATACCTCATAGGTATACCTGTACTTGGTTATGCAAATGCTGGTATACCATTGGCAACAGCTGTAGAAGATTACATTGGAACTCTCAAAGTTGACAAAAAACTTTTGAAAAACAAATCAAATCTTTTTAGTGTCATTCTAAAGGGAGATTCCATGAACAAACATTTGATTGGCAAAACAAATCTTTCAGATGGAAACTATATCATTGTAGACAAAGAAGCAGATATTAATAATGGTGATACAGTTCTTGCAATCATAGATAATTCAGCAACAGTAAAAATCTTTCATAAACAAGATAATGTCATCATTTTGTATCCCCGATCATACAATGATTCGTACCAGCCGATATATCTAGATAAAGGTAGGGAAAACATCATAAATGGTAAAGTCATTATGGCTTTAGACACTCCTAAACAAAGATAGCATTTTTTGCTACAATGTAGCGTGATTAATAACGCAATTCAAAAAGAAGAAAGCATATATATTGTAGGGCATAGAAAGCCTGATTTGGATTCTGTTGCTTCTGCGTATGCGTATGAACAATACAAATGTCTAAAGGGCGAAAAACAATACAAAGGTGTTGTTTGTGATGATATCAATCCTCTTACGAAATGGGTTTTTTCTTTCTTCCAGAAGGATATTCCACAACATATTGATTCAATTGAAAACAAAAAAGTCATATTAGTTGATCATACAGCACCAGAACAAAGACCATTAGGATGGCAAAGCGCTCAAATTTTAGAGGTAGTTGACCACCATAGATTAGACCTCAACTATATATCCCCTCAAAACGTAATCATCAAAACATATGGTTCAACTGCAACAATAATAGCGGAACTTTTCATTAAAGAAGAAATGAAAATATCAAAAGGATTAGCAGGCATCATGCTTTCTGCAATATTGGACGATACCCTTGCTTTAAAATCACCCATAACTACTACAACAGATAAATTGATTGTCGAGAAATTAGCGAAAATATCAGAAATTGGTGATTTAACATCTTTTGTAAAAAAACTTTTTAACAAAAAA
>CAZELS010000041.1:0-2098 GCA_964513165.1 uncultured Candidatus Saccharibacteria bacterium | reverse complement strand
AAGCAATTGCTGAAAGAAAAGCATTTCTTTCAAGAAAAACCTTGGAATATTCGGGGAAAGTACAAATTGATAACGAAAAGAAAGAAATAGTTTTTAGTGATATGCTAAAAGAAAGTGGCAGTGGATTAAGTATGGATAGTGGAGTAGGTTTCTCCGCCACAACATATTCTTCTGGTCTAAAAGGAAAAAGTGGTGATATTGCAGAACAATCAAAATTATTTGGGAAAAAATATGACTATTCTTTTAACTATGCAGATCTTAGAGAAAAAATGGAGAAAATCTCTAAAGAAGAAGGGTATACATTTAAATACTCTATATTCTAAAGCAAATTATTTAAATTACTTTTTTATTTAAAAACAATGAAAAACATTCTCAACTTTCTTTTAGTAAGTCATATTAAAGTTTTTTTTCTTTTTCTAACAATAATGTTTTTTGGAATTTTGTATTTTACGTTAGGAATGTCTCTTTGGCTTTTAGGTTATCTTGCCATTTCCTTCCTGTCTTTTTACTTCTTCTTCCTATTCCATGGAGGTATGGAGCGAACTTTGTTTTTAAGTATTGTGATTGTTGTCATCCCTGTAGTTTTGGGACTATCACTTTTCTTCTTTGTTGAAAAAAAAGATTCTGTTAAAAAAGAAACTGTTTCAGAAGTTTTGACTCCAGAAGAATGTAAACCGATATATGAAAAATACAATGGAAAGCTTTTGGATATAAAAAGTGATGGTTTAATAGGTAGAGCGGATGTGGAGATTAATCCTGATGATTGCAAAGCTACTGTTTCCTATGTTTTTCAATTTACAGCTTCTTTGGAAAAAAATAATTTGGACAGTGCAGTTAGTTCGTACTGGGGATATTTTGCAGAATACCCCATTTCTGATGACAGAAAAACTTGGAGTGGAAGTGGAGAAATATTTCCCGTTTTTCAAAATGTAAGAAGTTTGCCTGAAGTTGGTGAAGAAAGTCACGAATTTTATGGTTATGAAGCAGATTTTGATTTAAATATTACAGAATTCTATCATTGGTTTTCTCGAACTTATGTTTTCTCTGATGAAAAATATGAAAATCTTTTTAAAAGGAATAGGTATGTAATAATTGATGGGAGGGAGTATATAGAAGAGGTAGAAACAGGCGGAATGACTTTCTCTGGGAGTTTAAATACAGATTTGGCCGCTCCAGTAGCACCAATAGTGAAAGAGTTTAAACTAAATATTACAGAGAGGTAGATTTAGACAAATGTGGTTTAGAGTTTGCAGTTATTTTATTTAATATTATTTAACTAACATACATCTGGGATAGATGGTCCAACAAGGTTCGAAATCAAATTATATCAAAATATTTACCCTGAGAGTTTATTAATCTAAACCAATCTCCCATTCACTAGTAACCAGTAGGTTTGTAAGATAATAACCCTCATAAATCCCAGAAAGAGTCTTGAAATCTTCGGAGAATGTTCCTTTCCAAATAGCTTTAGCATCTTTTCCAAGCCATAGAGTTTCAAACAGTATGTCCCTATTGTCTTGTAAAGTCTCTACTGTAGCTATTGTATTTCCACTACTGTCGTTCATATACATTACAATATCTCCCTTTTCACCAAGACTTGCTCCATATATTGAAGGGGTAATATAAAAACCAGTACCATCAACAATAGGATAGATATTAAGTGACATTTCTCTACGATTATTAAGCTCTGGTTGTAATTCGTCAGGACACCAGTAATTAGCAGCATCTACCCTAATAACTTCTGAGAAATGAATATCTGTAAACACATGTGTTCCAGACCAATTCCCGACTATTTCTACTGGTACAGCAGTTTGGGTTTCTATCTCTTCTTCAATTATTATTTCCTCACCTTCTCCATATGTAAAAGAATATCTAGGGAAATCAACATAATACCCTTTAGGGTCATCAAGATAACCAAATTCTACAAAGAATCCTAAGTTTGTTTTCCCTTTCTCTAATTTAATACCGATGTCTTTTAATTTTTTTTGGTCACTTTTTTTAGATACACTTGTAATAAGCTTTTCCCCATTAAATACACTTAATCTTGTTAGAGGATAGGCTCTAAGTATTGTAAAGATTACAACGTCATCTTTTTGCT
>CAZELS010000040.1:0-2668 GCA_964513165.1 uncultured Candidatus Saccharibacteria bacterium | reverse complement strand
TACAAAGTTTACGAAACTTCTTGAGCTGGCTGTTCTAGAGCAATGATGACCTGCCTTAAATACGTCTACCTTTAATTCTTTTTTACTGTATTTTTTCATTAGCCAACTCTCTACTTCATGCTCAGCATCTCCTGTTAACAAAAAAGATCCAGCTTCCGAATCAAATTTCATTACTATGGAGGCATTGTTAACGTTCGGAAATTTCACACATTCATCCTCAGAAACCTGTTCTAAAGGATAGAGGAGCTTGAGAACAAAGGATTTCCCTTCAAAAGTATAGTTGGTATCTACAACAGAAATGTTTTCATCTAAATTCAAAAAATACCTATACAGGCTTGAGTTATAGCAGGCTGGGTAATAAAGGATTTCACCAACATCATAACGCTCCAAGATATCAATTATCCCAGATAGATGGTCTTCATGAGGATGAGTTAAGATGACGACATCAATGAATCGATCTTTAGGATGAAAATATTTCCCAATACTATATACCACATAATTACCAGAACCTCCGTCAATTAAAATCTTTTTTCCAGAAGAATCTACAAGTAAGATTGCATCTCCCTGCCCTACATCCATAAATACTACTCTAGGACTATACTCTAAAGTAATATTGTATAAATACAATCCGATTACAAGAAAAGTCAACAGGACAATATTACCAACACACCAATCAAAAATCTTCTTGCAAATTAAGGTAATGGTTTTTAGCATCTAAAGGTAAGGAAATTAAAATAAATGCAAAGAGAAAAATATATACCCCAAAAACTATAAAGACATTGATATCAACATTGAACGCTACTCTTTCTAAATTACCTAAGAAATTTACTACAAGTTCGAAATATCTTAATTGAGCCCAAATTGTTAAAAAAAGAACATTTGCAACTATTTGTGAAAACAGGTTGAAAAACAGTGATACAAAACCAAGAATCAATGTATATTCCAATACAGGAAGTATGAGGACGTTTGTTACAACACCAACTATGGAAATCTTTTGGAAAAAATAAGCTATTAATGGCATTGTAATAATTGTACAAGCCAAACTTGGTATGAAATAGTTTTGTAAAAATTTGTATAAAAAGCTTTTTAATTTTTCAAAAGGTATGGAAAAATCCAAAGATTTTTTAATAACAATGTCTAAAATAGGTGTTAAATAGATTAAACCTGCAGTTGCAGAACTTGAGAGTAAAAAACCTACATCCGTTAATATCCTTGGATTTAGAAAAATGAAAAAGAATGCACTGCTAAAGAAAACAATGTGTATATTCGAAACAGTACCGTAATAGATAGCAATCAAGGTTAAAGAGAGCATAATGCTTGCCCTAATAATTGAAGGCGTAAAGCCCACAAGTGCGCAATAGATCCATATCAAAACTATACTCAACAAAGTTCTGAGACGCTTAGGAACAAAAAAGAAAACTTTGTTAATACCTAGAAAAATTATTGAAACATTGTAACCAGAAGCAACAATAATATGTGTAATACTGGCAACCCTTAGAGCTTCTTGAAATTCCTCTTCAAATACCCTCTTTTCTCCAAAAAGAACACCTAAAAACAAAGATGCTTGTGGTTCAGAGAGCCTTTTTTCTACAATAGCGCGAACCTTACTTTTTAAGTCCATAAGCATATTGTTGGGGAAAAAACCTTTTCTTTCTTCAGTACAATTTAAACTCGGATACTTTGCAATGTAATATATTCTTTTGTTTTTTAAATATTGCTTGTAATCAAAATCTTCAGAAACTAAAGGCTCCACTACATTTCCGCTGATTTTACACACTTGCCCTACTTTCAATCTTGGAAACCTAGGCACATTGCCTTGTAAGTAAAAAGATCTTTCACCCTCAATTTTAAAAACTACACGAGCATATTCATTCTTGTATATCGGTTCTGTGCTAACAAAGCCTTCTAATTCAACAACTTTGTTTAAATAGTTTTCTTCAACAAAGTCCCTAATATTACTTTCAGTATTTAAATCAATATAGTTACGAAGACAAAAAGTTGATAGAGTGACAAATACAACAAGAAAAAGTATTTTGTATTTGAAAAGTAAAGCAAGGCTCATGATGAAGAAAATCCCTACTGCAAGCCAAGAAATTTGTGCAAAAAGGATTTGGCAAGAAATATAGGTTAGTATTACGACGAAGATTTTTCTCTCGAAAATATATTGTAGTAAACTCTTGAATCTCTTTAGAAACATTGTTAAATACAGATAAATTCTTTAAGACTTTCATATGTTTTTTCACCTATACCTTTTACATTTTGAATATCTTCGATTTTTTCAAAAGGTCTTTGATCTATGATATCTTGGGCTCTGGTTTCCCCTACCCCTTTCAATTCCATAATCTTTTGCTTTGAATCCGTATTTATATTAATACAACTAGATTTTCCTTCTTCCTTACTTTCGCTCTTCTCAACTTCTATATGTATAATTTCTTCATCCTTCTCAATCTTTCCCATAACCTTCTCAATATACTTAACCTGTGGATCTTCAACCAATTGGCATAACGCATCATCACGGAAAGGAATATATATTTTCTCCTCTCTCTCTAAAACCCTAGCCAAATTGATTCTCTGAGCAACATATTTGAATGCATAGGCCGATGGATTAAAACCTTGAGCTTTGTTAACAGCATCGTTTACAATAGCGCCTTCATGAACACAAACTACG